>CACXFZ010000103.1 GCA_902767025.1 uncultured Coriobacteriaceae bacterium | reverse complement strand
CACGGCGAAAGCACGCTGTCCACATCGGCGAACAGCTCCCGGATCGCATCTCCGCTGACGCTGGAGCGGTCGTTGCACGAGTCGACGACCATGATGGGCATGGCCCGATCGTCGAACGAGGCGGGGTCGATGCGCACGCCCTCATCGGCGAGCAAGCGCGCGAATGACACGAACTCGATTTCGGGCGCGACCCGCTCGGCAACCGGTGCCAGGCGCGTGGCGCACCCCGGGCACACGTAGACGATGCGCTTGATGCCGCGCGCGTGGGCCGTGGCCAGGATGCGTTCCCTCCATGCGTCGTTGCGGCCGGTCTCGCCCATGAACCCCAGCGTGCTTCCGCAACAGTTCGTGGAAAGCAGGCAGGGCCCTTCGTGCTCGCCCAGCCACGAGAACGCCGCGCGCGTGAGCTGGGGGGCGTACGAAAGCAGTGCGCATCCGGGGAAGAACAGGGTGTCGGCACCTTGGGCCTGGGGGTGCAGATCGGGGGCCTGGGCTACCCAGCCCGTTTCGTCGGCGTCGATGGGCTCGGCCTGCATCAGGGGCAGGTCGCCGTAATCGATGCCCTGCACCGCACGAAACGTGCTGAACGTGTCCCACGTGCAGTCCACCTGGACGATGCGCATCGTTGCGTCGTCCAGGATGCCGGCCGTGCGCGCCAGCACGCGCCCGTGCTGCCAGGGGCTGCTCATCGCCAGGCCCTGCGGGCAGAGCGCCGTGCAGCGATCGCACCCTTCGCACGCGAGCACGAACGACAGAAACGGGCTGCCGCCTTCCAACGCCTGACGCAACCCGCCGGCCGCATCGACGCCGTCCAGCACCGCGCGTCCGGCTTGGCACACGTCGTTCAGGTTCCAGCCGTGCTCTTCGAGCAGCGAGCAGCGCTGCGTGCACGACCCGCACGCCGTGCAGTCGCGCTCCAATGCGGCGAATGCCTCGATTGCCTGCTGCTTTCGGTCATCGAACGTGGTCATCGCGCACCTCTCCTGTGTAGACGAAGGCGACCGGCTGGCACGCCTCCCGATCGGGGCAATGCCGGCAATCCTCGTCAAGCTCGCCCGATATCTGTTCGAAAGGGATCTGACTGCACCCGATGGCGCGGTAGAAACCCGCGGACCGTCCCTGGGACACCAGCTTCAGCGGGCCCGCGCAGGCAAGCGCATGGTCCATCAGCGCCCGCCCCACCCCGCGCCCCTGCCAATCGGGGCGCACGGCCACCGGCGCCACATGGGGGCCCTGGCCGGTGTGCTGGATGCGCAGGTAACCGACGACGGCGCCCGCTTCATCGACCGCCACCGTCCCGTCCTGCCAATCGTTCGCGAGCTCCATGCCGCCCGATTCCACAAGCGCACGCACGGTTTCCCGGTCGCCGGAAGCGGCAGGGCGCAGCACGAACGCGGCGCCGTCGCTGGTCTGGGGCTTCCCGCTCATCGCTGCCCTTCTTCAGCCGGCAGGTAGATCTTCGCCCGCGATTCGGGAATGGCCTTCTGCGCCAGGAAGCGCAGGCCCTCTATGACGGTGGGCATCATCGCACGCGGGATGCCCAGGAACAGCAAATCGTTGGTGAGGTCGCTGGCGGCGCGGCAGCCGTAGCAGCCCAGCGACAGGTTCATCTTGCCTTCCACATGGGGGAACAGCGTGGCTTCCACGCACAGGCTGTTGAACCCTGACACCCGGTAGTCGAAGCGCTTGCCCGTGTAGTACGACGCGCTCATCGTGAGCCACATCATCTGCTCGGCGTTGCCCACGACGATGACCACGTCGGGCGTTGCGGCCGCCTGCGCCAGCGGCGTGGCAACCGTGGCGTCCACACTGCGCTGCGGCAGGCGCGGGCGCTCGGCCACCATCTGGGCTGCGGCCTCCATCGTGGCCAGCTTCTGGAACAGGATGTAGAGCTCGCCGCTTGCCAGCTTCGGCGGCACGTCGGTCATGCCCAGGATGGACGTGCCGTCGGGGCACGAATGGCGGTTCGGCGGCAGCATGATCGATTCGCCCCGGCAGGCGCGCACCACCTGCTGGCAGTAGCGCATGCGCGTGGTGGGCACCGGCACGTCGGGCAGCGGCGCGTCGGCGGGCACCAGCGTCACCGCGATGGGCTCGGTGTCCAGCTGGAGCGCTTCCTTGAGCTCGCGGCTCCATTCCGCGTAGAGCTCGGCTTCTTCCGCCGGCAGCGGTTCTGCCCGTTCGCGGTTTTCGAAGGGATCGTATTCCGGGCCGTCGCCGGTAACGGCGAGCGCGCCCACCGGGCACTGGCCCTCGCAGGTCTTGCACCCCACGCAGCGCTCGGACGCCACCGCAACGGGAATCTCCCTGTTTTTCGAACAGGGGTCAGACCCCTGTTCAAGTTGCATTTCGTAGACGTCCATCGGGCAGAAGGCCGCGCACAGGCCGCAGCCGATGCACGCATCCGCATCGTGCTCGATGCGGTACAGGACGGCAGGGCCGTCGCTTTTGCCGGTATCCCAGTTTTGCATGAAGTCCTCTTTCTACCTACCCAGCGACGGGTAGATGCGGTTGCCTTGCGCATCGGTGAGTTCGGATGAGCAGAAGGGGATGAGCCGCCCGTCCACGGTGGCATGGAACATCGAGCACTGCTCCATGCGCTGCAAGTCGACGTTGCTGCGGTCCATGTAGTCCATGATGATCAGCGACAGCCCGCCTTCGAAGTTCGGCACGCGCCGCGCCGCGATGTCCCACAGCACGGCCCCCTGGGGAGACGACGGGTTGTAGGCAGCCCGGTACTCCTCGTCGGACAGGTCGCGCGTGACGGGGACGAAGGCATCGCCCTGGCGCGCCAGGTAGGTGCCCGCGTCGCACAGAGGATGCGAGCAGCCCAGCGGCACGATGTCATCGACGCGGATCAGGCCGTCCGTCTGCGCTTCCAGCGCGAAGATCGTGTCGCCCATCGTGAGCGGCCTGCTGCAACGCACCTCGAACCGCCCGCTTTCGAACGCGGGCTGCAGTCCCACGCCGGCAACGATGTCGTTGTTGTCCAGCGCGAAGCGCACCACGTCGCCCACCTGGTCGTCGTTCACGCCACCGACGATGGTCATCGCCAGCACCACCTGCACGCCCAGCTCGCGGCATGCCTGGATGGTCTGCAGCTTCACGTCGAGCAGGTCGGCGCCGCGCGTGGCCAGGTAGGGTTCGGGAGTGACGCCGTCGAACTGCAGGTAGAGCCCGGATATGCCGGCGTCGGCCAGTTCGCAGAAGTACGCGGGGTCGCGCGCGAGCACGATGCCGTTGGTGCTGATCTCGATCGAGCGGATGCCCACCTCGTGGCCGATGCGCACGATGTCGGGCAGGTCGGCGCGCACGGTGGGTTCTCCGCCGGTCAGGTTCACGCCGCATTCCACGCCGGCGTTGTCGACGATCGTCTGGAACAGCGGGCGGAACTCCTCGGCGCTCAGTTCGTCATCGTCCGACTGCGACGACATGAAGCACACGGGGCACTTCAGGTTGCATCGCTGCGTGAGCTCGATGCCCACCTGGGTGGGGCGCCGCACGTGATGGCTGCAGATGCCGCACGAAAACGGGCAAGGGGCATGCATGGGACGGGTACGGGAAGGCGCCACCGCAGGCAGCGCGTGCGCGCAGTAGCGCTGGTAATGCTCCGCGTCGGGCCAGCGGTAGGCCTCGAAGAACCCATGATCGGGACAGGTGCGCTCCATCCACACCGTGCCGTCGTCGTGCGCCACGATGTCGGCGGGAAGCTGCTGCAGGCATTCGGGGCAGATGCTCCGCGTTGTGCCCAGGTGTCTTGCCATGGCGCTGTCCTACACGTCGATGCCTTCGCGGCTGTCGTGGTTGCGGTTGGGAGGCGTGGTCACCTTCAGTTTCATCACGCGGATGAAGTACAGCGTGCGGTGCGGCAGGAACAGGTCCTGGTCTTCGTGCACGTACTCGAGCGCGTTGATGTAGCTGACCACGTGCGAGAAGTCCTCTATCGTGTCCACGTCGGGCACGGTGTCGAGCAGCGCCGTGTGCACGCCACCCAGCGCGCGCGCTTTGTCCAGGTAGGCCTGCAAGGCGGGGCGGCCCGAGTTGTTGTAGTACACCTTCTGGTGGTTCATGCCGCTTTCGGCGGTGTAACCGACCAGAGATGTGCCGCTCGCCTGGCAGGGCGTGAGCACCATGCCCCCTTCGGGGTAGAGCTCCTGGAAGTGGTGCAGCCAGTTGAACGCGTCGACGATGTGCTGCCGGGGCATGATGGGAAGGTCGCCGCCCAGGGCCACAACCGTGCCGAAGCCCTGCTCGAACAGCTGGTTGAAGGCGTCGTCGAAGTGGTCGTCGAACACCTTGCCCTTGTCGAGCATCACCGTGACCGGTCGCGACCAGGGGCCTTCCTCGGCCAACAGCGCTTCCATCTTCTGGACGCTGTCGGCGGGCGTGGTGCTCACGAACACCTCGTAGGTTTGCTCGACAAGCGACGGGTCGGCCTCGCGCGCGATGCGGTTCTGCTCCTCCAGCCGGTCGACGCCCTCGATCGCGCATTCGAGCACGTCGAGCATCATGCGCCGGTACAGCGTGGCGGCCTGCACTTCCGAGAACATCCCGTCGTGTTCCGTGGTCAGGCGCGTCTTCACCAACCCCGGAACGGGGGGCTTCGAAAACAGGAGCAGTGCATTTTTCTGAGTCGCCATCGCAAACCTTCTTTCTAGTGCGTCGAGGCGTTTTCCTGCACCGGTGCGAATTCCCCGGGGCAGTCCGCCTTCTCGACGAATGCCTCTATTCCGTTATACGTCCAAGTGCCCACAACGCTCTCACATGAATTCAATTCGTTATCTGTGAGCATGTTGACGTTGCTGACCAGCGCCCCCGAAAACCCCGGCGCGCCGGCAGGCTGCTCGGGCAGCCACCAGCCGTATTCGGCGCTGGCCACGCCCACGGGCATGTCCTCGAGCTTCACCTTCAGAACCGCCGCGCCCGTGTCGTTGCGCACGCGCACCCAGTCGCCTGCCGCAAGGCCCAGCGCCTCGGCCGTCTGGGGCGCCATGCCCAGCAGAGGGTGCGGATGCAGGGTGCGGAAATCCTGGTTGTGGAAGTACGACGAGGCCCAGAACGGCTGCGAGCGCGCGCCGGTGATGAGCACGACCCTGCCCTGGGGCAGGTCGGCGTGCGCAATGGCCGCGGGAACCGGCTGCGGGTACGGACTGGCCCCCAGCTGCTCGAGCAGCGACGAGGCGAGCTCGACCTTGCCCGAAGGCGTGGCGAACCCGACAGGCTGGCCGTCGGCGCCGATGGCCTCGTGCTTGAAGTAGGTGGGCTGCGGGGCGTAGAGCCCCTGTTCGGCGAATTGCGCGAAGTCGAGCCCCGCCAGCGCGAACAGGTCGTCGTACTCCTCTTCCAGCGAGGTTGCCGGCCAGGCGTCTTCCATCCCCAGGCGCAGCGCCAGGCCGCGCAGGATGTCGTAGTCGGTCTTGCGCTCGTGCAGCGGGGAGATCGCCGCCGGGCCGCCATAGGCGCTGTTGGCCACCCCGCCGTGGAGCTGGCAGGTGGGCCGCTCGAGCGAGGCGGCGACGGGCAGCACGTAGTCGGCCATCTGGGCCGTGGGCGTCAGGTAGTAGTCGGCCACCACGCACAGGTCGAGCGAGGCCAGCGCGTCCATCACCAGCTTCGTGTTGGCGTAGGTGAGCACTGGGTTGGCGCCCATCACGAGCAGGGCCCGCACCGGGTACGGGTCGCCCGAGCACATCGCGCGCAGGACCAGGCCCGGATGCGCCGAGGTCAGGTAGCGCTCGGGAAGCGTGCGCCCGAAGCGCTCGGTCTGCCCGTTGGCCAGCTGGTAGCCGCGGTAGCTCTGCAAAAGCGCCGACGGGATTTCGTGCGAGCGCGCTTCGGCGTCAAACAGGTCGGGGCGCTCCAGGTGCGCCTCTTGGCGGAAGTCGCTGCGCTCGTGGATCAGGCAGCTTCCCGGGCGGTCGACGTTTCCGGTGATGGCGCGCAGCAGGGCGAGCGAGCGCACGGTGGGCTCGGTGTTGGGTCCCAGCTGGTCGATGCCCCGCCCCGACAGCAGCATCGCCGCCCCGTTGGTGGCGAAGACGCGCGCGGCGGCGCGGATGTCGGCAGCGGGAACGCCGGTTTCGCGCTCGGCCCGCTCGGGCGTGTACGGCGCCACGTGGTCGCGCAGCCCGTCGAAGCCCGTGCAGAAGCGCGCAACGAAGTCATGGTCGAACAGGTCCTCTTCGATGATCGCGTGCAGCAGGGCCAGCGCCAGGTAGGCGTCGGTGCCGGGCCAGGGGGCAAGGTGGATGTCGGCCACGCGCGCCGTGGCGGTCCTGCGGCAGTCGACGACGACCAGCGGCGTGCCGGACGCATGCAGGGCCTTGATGCTCTCCCAGAACAGCGAGTTGTCGCTCTCGGCGGGGTTGGTGGCCCACAGCATCATCGAGCCGGTATCGTCGCCCAGGTCGCACGCGGTCGGCCAACCGAAGGTGACGGCGTCCATCCAGATGCGCGGATCCCAGCAGATCTGGCCTATCCCGAGGTTGTTGGGCGTACCGAATTGGTTCAAGAAGCGGTGCAGCGGCCAAAACGTGGCATGCGGGCCGCCGATGGCGCTCGCCAGCGTGCGCGCACCATATCTGCTGCGCAGCGCTTCCAGCCGCTCGGCGATGTCGTCTAAGGCATCGTCCCAGCTCACACGCTCGAATTCGCCGCTTCCCCGCTTCCCCACGCGGCGCAGCGGATGGTTCAGGCGGTACGGGGCATCGAGCTCGCTTGCGTTCATGCGCCACCTGCGGCAGCGGGCCGCGATCGAGGAGTTGTACGGGTAGCGGGTGGTGTCGGGGGCCAGGTCGACGACGCGCCCGTCTTCGAGCGTCACATCGAACCCGCACAGGTACCCGCAGTAATGGCAGTTGCCTTTTCGCACCTCGCGCGTCACCCGAACCGCCCCTTTGACACGGTTTGGCCGTCGCGAGGCAGGATCACCCGCATGTCGCCGGCGTCGAGCGACGCCAGGTATGCACGCAAGGATGCGGCAGTGTGCGGCTCGTCGAAGTGCATCGAGCAATGCGCCAGGTACAGCGCCTTCACGCCCAGTTCCCTGCCCAACTGCACGGCTTCGTCCACGGTGGTGTGCGTGCCGGGGTACCAGTTGCGCCCGATGAAAGTGGCGTCGTGGATGAGCACGTCTGCGCCCGCGATGCGATCCCGCACGTCGGTGGCCAGCGGACCCGTGTCGGGGAAATAGGCGACGCGCCATCCAGGCATTTCAATCAGATAGCCCAGGGAGTCAGCGCAGTGCGCGGCAGGCAGGGCCGTGTAGGCCACCCCGTCGAACTCGAGCGTCTGGTACGGCTCGACGTAGTGCGGCTCGATTGTGTCCCACATCCAGTCGAAGTGGGCTTCCAGCCAATCCAGGCAGCGGGCCGTCGCGTACACAGGCAAAGGGGCCTCGCGGACCAGGCGCACCGCATATTCCAGTTGCGGCAGGCCGCCCGTATGGTCGAAGTGCTCGTGGGTGTACAGGACGCGGTCGACGCTTTGCAACCCCGTGCGGGCGAATTGCAGGCGCAGCTCGGGCGCCGTGTCGATCAGCGTGGTCTCGCCGCCCCGTACCGCCAGCGACGAGCAAGTCTTCGCCTCGTCGGGGTTGGCCAGGGCCTCCTCGCACGCCGGGCACCCGCAGTAGAACGTAGGATTGCCGCACGCCGCGCCCGT
>CACXFZ010000102.1 GCA_902767025.1 uncultured Coriobacteriaceae bacterium | reverse complement strand
TCCACGAACTCAAGGCGCGGCCCGACCGGCCCGCCACGGGCGTGGCGCCGGGCTTGTCGATCTTGTTCACGGCAACCACGATGGGCACGTCGGCCGCCTTCGCGTGGTTGACGGCCTCGACGGTCTGCGGCATGACGCCGTCGTCGGCGGCAACCACCAGCACGACGACGTCGGTGATGGCCGCGCCGCGGGCGCGCATCGCGGTGAACGCCTCGTGGCCCGGGGTGTCGATGAACGTGATCTGGCGGTCGTCGATGCTGACCACCGACGCGCCGATGTGCTGCGTGATGCCGCCCGCCTCGCTCATGGCCACGCCCGTTTGGCGGATGGCGTCGAGCAGGCTGGTCTTGCCGTGGTCGACATGGCCCATGACCGTGACCACCGGCGGACGCGGGAGCAGGTCGGCTTCGGTGTCGTTGTAGACGACTGCGTACTCCTCTTCGGGGGACACCACGCGCACCTTGCGGCCCAGGTCGTCGGCCACGAGCTCGATCAGCTCGTCGGCCATCGACTGGGTGAGGGTCAGCGCTGAACCCAGCATGAACAGGCGCTTGACGATGTCGTTGGGGGCCACGTTGAGCAGGTCGGCAACCTTCTGCACCGTCGAGCCCTGCGGGACCTCGACCACCGAGTCGTCCAGCACCAGATCGGGGTCCAGGCCCTTCTCGAGCGCTTCGAGCTCGGCCTTCTCGCGAGCCTCCGCCTCGCGCTTTTCCTTGCGCTTCTTGCGCCTGCCCTCGCCTTCGTGGCTGGCGGCCTCCACAGCGGCACGCGCTTCGGCGAGCACCTTGTCGCGCTGGAGCTTTTCGGCCTGCACCGCCATCTGGGCGTAGCGGTCCTCGGAATCGGGCGTCACGGCAAGCTCGGGCACGTCGGGCTCGAAGCTGTGCTCGGTGCGCGGTTCGCCCTTCTTGCGCGGCGCCATCTTGCTTGCAGCCTCGCGGATGCGCTGCTGCTCGCTTTCGATCTGCGAGAGCAGAGAATCGAACGCGCCGCTGGGCTGGGGTGCGGGTGCAGGAGCCGGGGCGGGAGCAGCCTCCTGCTCGACGGCCGCGGGCTCCTCGGCCGGCTTGGACGGCTTGCTCGCCTTCGAGGCGTGCAGTCGCTCTTCGACGGCCTGCTTCTTGGCCACCTCGAGTTTGGCGGCTTCCAGGCGGGCGCGGTTGGCCGCTTCGAGCTTTTCGCGCTCCATGCGCTCGGCGGCCGCCATGATCTGGTCTTCCAACCCGGCGAAGGTGTCGGTGGGCAGCACCGGTGCGGGCTCGAGGCTGCGCTCCTTGGCGCGCGGCTCGGCCTCCGGGGCGGCTTCGGGCTGGGCAGCCGGGGCTTCCACTGCGGGCTGCGCGGGCGCCTCGGCTCCGGCAAAGCCCGTGTCGGATCCCTGTCGGCGCGCACGTTCCGCCTCGCGCAGCGCACGCTCGGCTTCCACGGCCGCTCGGCGCTCGGCCTCCTCGGCGGCGCGCTTCGCCTCCGCTTCGGCCTTCTCGGCGGCAAGCTTTTCGGCTTCCTCGCCCTCGATGATGCCCGCGCGCTCTTTCAGCTCGGGCTCGAGGTTCTTGCGCACCTTCTGCACGTAGGCATCGGCAAGCATGCTCGCATGGCTCTTCGCGGGGATCTTCATCTCCGCAAGTCGCTCAAGCAGCTCCTTGCTCGACAGGTTCAGTTCTTTCGCCAACTCGTGTACACGCATGCCGGCCATTGGCCCTCCTCGTCTAACGCTCGTCCACACACGACGCGTGCCCGTCCATGCTTCGGACCAGCCGCTCGTAATCTTCGTTGCTCACATCGCTCTTCAGCGCCCGCTGGAGCTTCTTCGCCTTGCGCGCCCGCTCCAGGCACGCAATGTCGCACACGTACGCCCCGCGGCCGTTGGCCCGACCCGTGGGGTCGAACACGGGTCCTTCGGGCGTGCGCACGATGCGCAGAAGGCTCGTCTTCTGCTGCTGTGCGCCGCATCCGATGCAGGTGCGTGCGCGAAGCGTGCTCTGTTCGGCGCGTGCGGTCATCTACTCGACGTCCTCGCCTTCTTCGGAGGCATGCACGCCGCAGAACCTGCTGCCCGGGCGGGCATGGTTGCGGCAGCGCACGCCTTCGGCGCTCACGTGCTCGCACAGGCCGCTTTCCTCTTCGGCCGTCGTCTCCTCGTCGATCAGCATGTTCTCGGACATCATCGGCTCGCCGGTGAACGACGCCGACTTGATGTCGATGTGCCAGCCGGTCAGACGGGCGGCAAGGCGCGCGTTCTGGCCTTCCTTGCCGATGGCCAAGGACAGCTGGTCGTCGGGCACGACGATGGTGGCGTAGTGCGATTCCTCGTCGATGTCCACGCGCGACACCTTGGCGGGCGACAGCGCGTTCTTGACGTAGATCTGGGGGTTCTCGTCCCACTGGATCACGTCGACGCGCTCGTTGCGCAGCTCCTCGACCACCATGCGCACGCGGCTGCCCTTGGGGCCCACGCAGGCGCCC
>CACXFZ010000101.1 GCA_902767025.1 uncultured Coriobacteriaceae bacterium | reverse complement strand
GCTGAGCCATGTCCGCGTCGCAAGGAGTTATATTACGCAAACATGGGCCAAGTTGCAAGGGTTGTTCTAGGATTCTTCACAAGCTTGCAGGTGGCGTTCACAATCTGCTTTCTTAGTGGGCTCTTACAGAGTCCACATCAACAAGTTTAAATCCAGCCTAGCGAGCCCATTCCTAAAACAACAGGTCCGGAACTTGTCCGGACCTGCAACTCTTCTGGTGTCGGAGGCGGGATTTGAACCCGCACACCCAAATTCGGGCACTAGCACCTCAAGCTAGCGTGTCTGCCATTCCACCACTCCGACAAATGCCTACCCTATTGACCTGCGATAGTGCCCTGCGGGTAGATGATCATGAGCACTATCAGCGCAACCATGAAGATGATTGCAAAGATGATCGTAATCTTATCCAGGTTCTTTTCGATGATGCTGGTGCCGGACTGCGTCGAATACAGCGATGCGGCGATGGCATCGGATACGCCCGTGCCCTTGCCCGAGTGCAGCATGATGAACACAATCAGGCCGATACCCGAAACAATCAGGGCCAGGATGGTTATTACAAGCAATACGGTCACTGTTCTTCGTCTCTTTCTCTTCACGCATGCGGAACGAAGCCCGCGAATACTGCATTATAGCCTCAAACCAGCATTTGGCAAGAGACCATATGCGCCCATCATCGTTTGCACAACGAACGGGCATCCATTTCGGGTGAAACTTCGAGTCCTATCATGTCAAGCAGCGTCGGAGAGAGGTTGCACAAGGCGGCCTCCCCCGTCGTGTCCAGGCTGAATCCGTTGCCCGAATAATCGGCAAGGGCCAACGGCACGGGGTTCGTGGTGTGTGCCGTGTGGGGCTGCCCATCCTCTGCCACCATGCAGTCGGCATTGCCGTGGTCGGCCGTGACCAGCGCCACACCCGACTTGCGCTCGATGGCGTCAAGCACCTTGCGCACGCCCGCATCAACCGCCTCGACGGCCTTGATGGCAGCAGGCAGCGATCCGGTGTGCCCGACCATGTCGCAGTTGGCGAAGTTGACGATGTAGACGTCCGCCTCGTCCTGGTCGATGGCCTGAACGAGCGTGTCCGCTACTTCGGGCAGGCTCATTTCGGGCTGCAGGTCGTAGGTGGCCACCTTGGGCGAAGGCACGATGGTGCGCTCCTCGTTGTCCTTGGACTTCTCGAGCCCGCCGTTCAGGAAGAACGTCACGTGGGCGTACTTCTCGGTTTCGGCGATGTGGTACTGCCTCAATCCCGCATCGGCGAGCACGTCGGCGAGAACCCCCGAGGGAATCTCCTTCGGGAAGGCCACGGCGGCCGGGATGGTGGGATCGTACTCGGTCAGGCACAGGAAATGGGGCCGCACCGGGTCGCCGATCTCGAATGGGTCCTGGTCGACGAAGGCGTGCGTGAGCTCGCGTGCGCGGTCGGGCCTGAAGTTGAAGAAGATAACGGCATCCTCGTCCAGCACGCCGCGCTCGACGAAGCTGCCCGGCACGATGAACTCGTCGGTGACGTCCTCGTCGTAGGATTGCTGCATGAACTGCTCGGGTGTGCACCTTGCGGCAGGTTCGGCGTTGACGATGCAGTCGTAGCCCTTGCGCACGCGCTCCCAGCGGTTGTCGCGGTCCATCGCGTAGTACCGTCCGCTGATGGATGCAATGCGCACGTCGAACGTATCGCTTTTCAGCGCGTCGATGCGCGACTGGAGCTCCTGAATGTATTTCAGGCCGCTCGTGGGCGGAACATCGCGCCCGTCCATGAAGCAGTGCACGAACACGCGCGGCACGCCGTATTGGGCTGCCAGCTCCAGGATGGTGTAGAGGTGCTCGTTGCTCGAATGCACTCCCCCGTCCGAAACCAGGCCCATCACATGCAGGACGCCACCGGGGCGCGAAGCGAACTCGAACGCCTTGTTGAGCTCCTCGTTCGCGGCGAGCGTGCCGTCCTTGCAGGCGCGGTCGATGCGCGTGAGCTCCTGGTAGACGATGCGCCCTGCACCGATGTTCAGGTGCCCCACTTCCGAGTTGCCCATCTGCCCGTCGGGCAGGCCCACGTACTCGCCCGACGCCTCGATCAGGCGGTGCGGGTAGGACGACATCAGCTCGTCCAGGCAGGGCGTGTGCGCCTTCCACACGGCGTTGGTCTCGCTCGGCTCGGCGATGCCGTAGCCGTCCATGATGATGAGCGCCGCAGGAAGGTTGAGATTGTCAGTTGAAACCGCGTCCATTACCGTGCAGCCACCTTGACCAAATCGCAGAAGTCTTCCGCTTCCAGGCTCGCGCCGCCGATCAGGCCGCCGTCGATGTCGGGCTGGCCGATGAGCTCCTCGGCGTTGGCGGGCTTCATCGAGCCGCCGTAGAGCACGCGCACGCTCTGTGCCGCCTGGTCGCCGTATTCGGCTGCGACCTGGGCGCGGATGGCGCTGCACACCTCCTGGGCCTGCTCGGGCGTTGCCGTGCGACCCGTGCCGATTGCCCAGATGGGCTCATAGGCGATGATGCACGATGCCACGTGCGACGCGTCAAGGCCGGCAAGGCCCGCCGACACCTGCTTCGAGACGTAGTCGACGTAGGTGCCCTCGTCGCGGATGGACAGCGACTCGCCCACGCACATGATGGGCGTCATGCCGGCCTGGATGAGCGCGTGGACCTTCTTGTTGACCATGCTGTCGGTTTCGCCGAACATCTCGCGGCGCTCGGAGTGGCCGACGATGCAGTAGGTGGCGCCGATTTCCTTGATCATGGGGATGCTTGCCTCGCCCGTGTAGGCGCCTTCGGCCTCCCAATGGACGTTCTGCGCGCCGATGGCGATGGGTGCGCGGTCGAAGTCGAACACCGACTGCACCGCCTTTATGTTGCACAGTGCCGGGCACACAACGACGTCGACGGACTCCCACGAGTCGTCGGTCCTGTTGCTGATGGACTGCACGAGCAGGACGCTTTGAGCCCACGTCTTGTTCATCTTCCAGTTGCCGGCAATAACGGGCTTACGCATTCTGGCCACCTTCCTTCAATGCCTCCACGCCGGGAAGCGCGCTGCCTTGCACGAGCTCCATCGAGGCGCCTCCCCCGGTGGAGATGAACGTCATCTGGTCCGCAAGGTCGAACTTGTTCACCGCGGCCACGCTGTCGCCGCCGCCGATGATGGTGTCGGCCTCCTGGTTCTGCGCGACCGCTTCGGCTACCGTGCGGGTACCCTGGGCGAATGCATCCATCTCGAACACGCCCATCGGGCCGTTCCAGAAGACCGTGCGGCCCTCGAGGATGGCGTTCGCGTAGGCCTCGGCCGTCTTGGGGCCGATGTCCAGGCCCATCATGTCATCCGGAATCGCGTCGACGTCGACGATCTTCGTGGCGGCGTCTTCAGCGAACTTGTCGGCGCACACCACGTCGGTGGGAAGCAGCAGGGCAACACCTTTCTGCTTGGCCTTTTCGAGCATCTGGCCCGCCCGTTCGATCCAGTCTTCTTCCATGAGCGACGTGCCCACGGAATAGCCCTGGGCCGCCAGGAAGGTGAAGCACATGCCGCCGCCCACGATCAGCGTGTCGCACTTGTCGATGAGCGCGTCGATGACGGCTACCTTGTCGGAGACCTTCGAGCCGCCCAGGATGGCGACGAAGGGCTTCCTGGGGTTGTCGAGCATGCCGGTGAGCGTTTCGACCTCCTTCTGCAGCAGCTTGCCTGCGTAGGCCGGCAGCAGCGCGGCGATGCCCGCCGTGGACGCATGGGCGCGGTGCGCGGTGCCGAACGCGTCGTTGACGTAGACGTCGCCGAGCGCGGCCAGCTCCTGGCAGAATTCGGGGTCGTTCTTCTTCTCGCGCTTGTCGAAGCGCAGGTTCTCGAGCAGCAGCACCTGGCCGTCTTCGAGCGCCGCGGACTTGGCCTGTGCGTCGGGGCCGACCGTGTCGCTTGCGAACGCAACGTCGATGCCCAGAAGCTCCGAGAGGCGCTTTGCCACCGGCTCGAGCGAGAACTCGGCCATGTAGCCTGTGCCGTCGGGGCGGCCCAGGTGGCTCATCAGCACCACGCGGGCATCCTGGTCGAGCAGGGCCTTGATCGTGGGCAGGGCCGCCACGATGCGCGTGTCGTCGGAAACGGCGCCGTCGCGCAACGGAACGTTGAAGTCGACGCGGCACAGGGCGCGCTTGCCTCGCGCGTCAAGGGATTCGATTGTGTTGATGGTTGCCATCGGCATTCCCTCCTTTGAAAAAGCCGGCTTCAACCTTATCGTCAAAGCCGGCTTGCTGAACCTTTGGAAAGCGTCCTACATCATGATCTTGGCAAGGTCCTTGACCCTGCACGAATAACCCCATTCGTTGTCGTACCAGGCGATGCACTTGGCGAAGTCGCCTTCTTCGTTGAGGACCATCGTCAGCTGGCCGTCGAAGATCGAGGAATGCGGGTTGCCCAGGATGTCGGCGGACACGATCGGGTCAACGTTGTATTCCAGGACGCCCTTCATCGGGCCTTCGGCTGCTGCCTTCATGGCGTCGTTGATCATGTCGCGCGTGACATTCTTCTCGAGCTCGACCGTCAGGTCGACCATCGATCCGTCAGGCGTGGGAACGCGGGTGGCGAAGCCGTCGAACTTGCCCTTGAGCTCGGGGATGACCAGGGCCACTGCCTTGGCGGCACCCGTGGTGGTGGGGATCATCGACAGCGACGCGGCACGGGCCCTGCGCCAGTCCTTGTGCGCATGGTCCAGGATGCGCTGGTCGTTCGTGTACGCGTGGATGGTGTTCATGTAACCGCGCTTGATGCCGAAGTTGTCGAGCAGTACCTTTGCAAACGGGGCCAGGCAGTTCGTGGGGCACGACGCGTTCGACACGATGTTGTGCTTCTCGGGG
>CACXFZ010000100.1 GCA_902767025.1 uncultured Coriobacteriaceae bacterium | reverse complement strand
GCCTCGGCCTTCTTGTCTTCGTACTCTTGGGCCTCGTCGTCGATTTCCGCATGCGCATCGCGCTTGATCGATTCCAACCTGCTGTTGGCCAGCGCAGGCGCCTGCTCTTCGATCTTCGAGACGACCTTGCCCACCACGTCCTCGTAGGAAGAAGATCCCGAGAACTTGTCGTGCGCTCCCTGCACGGTGACGAACAGCTCGGTGTAGGGGCAATCGGCGTCGAAGCTGTCGTCGGTGACGAACATGAACTGCTCGATCTTTCCCGACCCCAAGGTTGTCGAGCCCTGCGTGACGGCAGACGCGTACGAAGAGGAATGCACCAGGCCGACGACTGTGAATGTGGTGCGCTCCAGGACCTCGTCGAGCGACTGCGACCCGTACAGCACGTCCACCTTGTCGCCCAGGTTGATGGGCGACACCATCACGCGGTCTGCCGAAAGCAGGCACTCGCCTGCCGACTGGGGCCATCTTCCGTCGGCGAGCACGAGTCTGTTGAGGTATGCATCGTCGGACGACTCGACGGTGTTGCCGTCCTCACAGGTGCTCGAGCGCGCCGCATCCGCATCGAAGGTGCTCACGCGCACCGCGTACTGGTCGGTGCCCATCATCGTCATGACGTCGGTCGATTTCGCAGGCATCACGGCTTCGACGCCCTCGATCTGCTTCAGGGCATCCACCTGCGCGTCGTCGAAGCCCAGCGACGACAGGACGCGCACATCGTAGAGGTTGGTGCCGTCGTAGAACCGGTCGGCGGCGATGCGCATGTCGGGACCGGACATGCGCAGGCCCGCGTAGAAGCCGCAGCCCAAAGCGACGATGCCGGCGATGGCCAGGAACCTGCCCAGCGACTTCGCGATAGACCTTATCGTTTCTACGTTGAACGCGTTCATGGCACTGACCTGGTGATTACCATTCAATGCTCGACGCGTCGCGGGGGTATTCGTTCACCGTCATCGAGACGGCCTTGCCTTCGCGGATGGTGATCACGCGGTCGGCTATCGCGCAGAACGACTGGTTGTGCGTGATCAGAACCACGGTACGGTGGCTGTCCCTGCTCGTCGATTGCAGCAGCTCGAGGATGGACTTGCCCGTCTGGTAGTCCAATGCGCCCGTCGGCTCGTCGCACAGCAGCAGTTTGGGGTTCTTCGCTATCGCGCGGGCTATGGCCACGCGCTGCTGTTCGCCGCCCGAAAGCTGGCTGGGGAAGTTGTCCACGCGATGAGACAGGCCCACCTGCGCCAGCACGTCGCGCGCGGGAAGCGGGTTGTCGCAGATCTGGCTTGCCAGCTCGACGTTCTCGAGCGCCGTCAGGTTCTGGACCAGGTTGTAGAACTGGAACACGAACCCGATGTCGTGGCGCCGGTAGTTCGTGAGCTCCCGTTCGTTGTAGCGGCTGATGGCCTTGCCGTCCAGGATGATGTCGCCCGACGTCGCCGTGTCGATGCCGCCCAGGATGTTGAGGACCGTGGTCTTGCCCGCACCTGACGGGCCCACGATGACGACGAACTCCCCTTCTTCGATCTGGAAGTCCATGCCATCGACTGCAGCAACGTCGATTTCGCCCATGTGGTATATCTTCTTGACGTTTCTGAATTCTACGAAAGACATCACAGCTCCATGTTCGCCACGTTGCGCAAGCTCCTACATAGTATCAAATCCCCAGGTGAGAATGTAAGCCAGCCAGCCACTTCGCCACGGTCTTGTCACCGCACGGACAGAAAGGTGCGACGTCTTTCGCATGGTTGCGCGTGCAGCACCTCGATTGTGTAGAATGCTCATGCAGAAGGCCCTGCGAGCAAGACCCAGGAGGTTGCGTTGTCCGTATTCATCACGTGCAAAGACGTTTCCGTCGAGTTCCCCACCAAACAGGTGCTCGACTGCGTGACGCTGGGCGTGAACACGGGCGACCGCATCGGCATCGTGGGCGCCAACGGCGATGGGAAATCCACGCTTCTGGGCGTGCTCGCCGGCACGGTCCAGCCCACCGGGGGCGCCGTCGTGACGGCAGGAAGCTTCACCGTGGGCGTGCTGGGGCAGAACGACCCGTTCGCACCCGACGACATCGTCTCTGACATCCTGGATGCCGCCAACAGCACCGTGGGAGCCTACTCGTGGAAGGCCGACCGCGCAGCCCGCGAGATTGTCGAAGAATTGCTTGCCGACACGGACCTCGACGCGTGCGTGTCTGCGCTTTCGGGTGGACAGCGCCGCCGCGTCGACCTCGCGCGGCTGCTGGTGGGCAGCTGGGACGTGCTCATGCTCGACGAGCCCACCAACCACCTGGACATCCGCGCCATCAGCTGGCTGGCCGAACACCTGAAAAACCGCTATGCGCGCAACGCCGGAGCGCTTCTGGTGATCACGCACGACCGGTGGTTCCTGGACGAGGTGTGCACCAGGATGTGGGAGGTGCACAACGGCGATGTGATCCCCTTCGAGGGAGGGTACTCGGCTTACGTGATGCAACGCGTCGAACGCGCCCGCCTGGAACAGCTCGCCCACCAGAAACGCGCCAACCAGCTGCGCAAGGAGCTCGCCTGGCTGTCGCGCGGTGCGCAGGCGCGCAGGACGAAGCCCAAGTTCCATGTGGAAGCCGCACGGGCCCTGATAGCCGACGTGCCCGAAGTGCGCGACCCCATCGAGCTGAAGAGCATGGCCATGACGCGCCTGGGCAAGCAGGTGTTCGAGCTGATGGACGTGTGCATAGACCGCGGCGACAAGCGCGTGCTGTCGGACATCACCTGGACGATCGGCCCCGGCGACCGCTTGGGCATCCTCGGGGAAAACGGAGCCGGCAAATCGACGCTGCTGGGGCTGCTGGACGGCACGATCAAGCCCACCTTGGGCCATATCAAGCGCGGCCGCACCGTGCACGTGGCGTCGCTGTCGCAGGGATTGAGCGAGCTCGCTCCGTTCGAAGACGACATCGTGCGCGTGCTGCTCGGCCGCTACAAGACCTACTACGAAGTGGACGGCCGCAAGCTCACGCCGGCCAAGATGCTCGAGCGGCTGGGATTCACGCAGGACCAGCTCAACACGCGCGTGTGCGAACTGTCCGGAGGCCAGAGGCGCCGGCTTCAGTTCCTGCTCACCCTGTGCGAAGAGCCCAACGTGCTCATTTTGGACGAGCCCGGAAACGACCTGGACACCGACATGCTCGCCGCTTTGGAAGACGTGCTCGATTCCTGGGCGGGTACCCTGATAGCCGTCAGCCACGACCGCCACCTGCTCGAACGCATCACCGACGACATGTACGCGATCATCGACTGCCACGTGCGCCATATGCCCGGTGGCGTCGACGAGTACCTGCGGCTGGTGCACGAACGCGAGCAGCAGCGCAGCCTGCGGCAAACGAGCAGCGAACCCACAGCCAAGCAGGAAGACACATCCTCGCTTACCAACGCCCAACGCCATCGCTTGCGCAAGGAACTTGCGAGCCTCGAACGCAAACTGGACACGGCACGTGGGCGCGTCGCCGATGCTCGCGCGGCACTGGAGGGCGCCGACCCGTTCGACTACGTGGCGCTCGGAGACGCCCAAGCGCGCATTGCCGAGGAACAGGATGCCCTGGAAGCCCTGGAAGAGCAGTGGCTCGAGGTGAGCGAAGCGCTACAATAGCATTTGCAATGCAGGGCAAGCGAAGTGGGACTGCCTTTGGAAACGTTGGGACAGACATCTACGATACCCGCCGTCGGGACCGGAGTGACGGTTGCGGTGCTCATACCGTGCTACAACGAGGAAGTGACCATCGGCAAGGTGGTCGACGACTTCCGTGCCGTTCTTCCCCATGCGCACATATACGTCTACGACAACAACTCGAGCGACCGCACGGCGCAGATAGCCCGAGAACACGGCGCCATCGTCAAGCACGAATCGCGCCAGGGCAAGGGACATGTGCTTCGGAAGATGCTGCGCGACATCGACGCCGACTACTACCTCATGGTCGACGGCGACGACACCTACCCTGCCGAATCGGCCCCGGCCCTGCTGGAGCCTCTCATCAACGACGCGGCGGACATGACCGTGGGAGACCGCATCTCGAACGGCGCCTATGCGCACGAGAACGAGCGCGCCATGCACGGGTTCGGAAACAACCTCGTGCGGTGGCTCATCAAGACCCTGTACGGCTACCATTTCGACGACGTCATGACAGGCTACCGCGGTTTCACCAAGCTGTTCGCCAAGACCCTGCCCATCACCACCAACGGGTTCGAGCTGGAAACCGAGCTGTCGATCCACGCCGTGGACAAGGCCTGGCGCATCGCGGAGATTCCTGTCGAGTACCGCGACCGCCCCGAAGGAAGCGAGAGCAAGCTTTCCACCGTGAAAGACGGGTTCAAAGTGCTGCGCTGCATCATGAGCCTGTTCAAGGACTACCGACCCATGGTCCTGTTCAGCATCGTCGCGGTGCTGCTTGCGATCGTGGGACTTGCCCTGGGCATTCCCGTAGTGGCCGACTTCTACCGGACCGGCCTCGTCGAGCGCTTCCCCACCTTCGTCACCGCCGTGGCGTTCGTAGGCGCCGCGATGCTCAGTTTCGCAGTGGGCCTCATCCTCGACACCACGGTGAAGGGCCACCGCAAAACCTACGAGGTGGAAGTGATGGCCGCCTACGAGCGGTATTCGCGCCACAAGAAGTAGCGCAGCTAGCTTTCTTGGACAACCTCCTTGCACGCCGCATCGGCTGCACGCCAGATCTTGTCGACCGTGGCCGACGGCGGGCACATGTCGAAGCGCACGTCCGCGCGGATCTTGCCGGCCACCAGGCCGAGCTCTTCGCCCGTGAACAGGACCTCGACGCCCCTGTCGGCGATGGCACCTTCCGGCAGCGCCTGCACGACGGCGCGCTTGGCCTTTTCCGTGAACAGGTCGATGTCGGCAGTTGGCGGAAGCTGGAACGGCACGTCCAAATAGCGCGACTCGCCCAAGCGCGCGATGGGGTTCTTGTTCATCACGGAGTTCGGAATGACGTGCAGCGTGCCGTCGGGATCGTTGAGCAGGGTGTGGCGCCAGGTGATGTCGGCGACCTTGCCCGTCTTTCCCACGACCTCGATGTAGTCGCTGGGGTGAACCAGCTTGCCCAGCGACACCTGCAATCCCCCGAACAGGTTGGACAGCGTGTCCTGGAAGCCCAGGGAAACGGCGATGCCGCCAACGCCCAGGGCCGCGATGAATGCGGTAAGGTCGTAGTTGAAGCAGACGTTGCAGATCATGGCCGCACCCACAACGTAGACGACCACGCGGGCGATGTTGCCCAGAATGGACCCCGCAGGCAACGGCGTCTTGCCGCTTTCGCCCACTTGCTTCAGGGCCTTGAACACGACATGCCCTGCAACGAGCATAACCGCAAAGATGATGATGCCGCTGATGATGGTGTCCACGTAGTCCACGCCTGTGTTTATGAACGCGAACGATCCCATGCGCAATTCCTCCGTTCGAGACCTCACGCAAATCCTAGCACGAGCTCGGTCAAAACAGGTCAGATTGTGGGTTTCGCAAGCGAGCCGAGCCCACTCCGCTATAATTGCACTGCCCACGAGCCAGTGTGGCGCAATGGTAGCGCATCTGATTTGTAATCAGGCGGTTGCAGGTTCGAGTCCTGTCACTGGCTCCAGGGTCTTACCCCAACAGGAACCCGCGCCATGACCTTGCAACAACTCAGGTACCTCATCGCAGTAGCAGAGTTCGGCTCGATCAACGCCGCAGCGCACAACCTGTTCGCCTCGCAATCGAACCTGTCCACGGCCATCAAGGAGCTGGAAACGGAGTTCGGCATCACGATCTTCCGCAGGACCAACAGGGGCGTCACCCTGACCAACGAAGGCCACGAACTACTGGCCTACGCGCGCCAGGTGGTCGACCAGGCCGACATGCTGGAGCATCGTTACTCCCCATCCGAAAAGAAGCACGCGCGGCTGGCCATATCGACCCAGCATTACGCATTCTCCGTCCAGGCCTTCATCGATGTCGCCGAATCCTGCGCAAGCGACGAATTCGACTTCGTGCTGCGCGAAACGTCCACCAAGCGCATCCTTGACGACGTGCGCGAGCTGCGAAGCGACGTGGGCATCCTCTACCTGGACAACCACAACCGCCGCTACCTCTTGAAGCTGATCGACGAGGCCGGATTGGAGTTCAACACCCTGTTCGAGGCGCGCGTCCACGTGTTCGTGGGCGAGCACCACCCGTTGGCGCATTACGACATCATCGCACCCGAAGAGCTGGCGAACTACCCGCGCTACTCCTTCGAGCAGGAGACACCCGATTCCTTCTACTATTCCGAAGAACCGCTTTCCTACCTTCCCCATCGCAAGAACATTCGGATATCGGACAGGGGCACGCTCACCAACCTGCTTGCCAGCCACGACGGCTTCACGATCTCGACCGGCGTGCTGTCCCCCGAAATGCATTCGGGCATCGTTTCGATTCCGCTCGACATCGACGAGAAGATGCAGGTGGGCTACGTGGTGAAGGGCCCCATTCCCGAAAACTCCCTGGCGCATCGCTACATCGAAAGCCTCGAGCGCATCATCCGCACCAACCCGAACGTGGACAGCGTCGCCGACTAGCGCGCCTTGTGAACATGCGCGGCCAGAGGGACCGCGCATGGCTTCAGTTCTATGCAGATGGTTTTTCGGGAGGAGTTCCGCCTGCTCCGCCCTCGGGAGGAGCTCCTCCAGGGCCACCTTCGGGAGGCGTTCCACCAGCTCCACCCTCGAGGGGTGTTCCGCCAGGGCCTCCCTCGCCGCCTGGCATCTCGGGCGGAGCAGAGCCATCACCCGGGCCCTGAGATTGCGAGACCACCACTTCGATGGCCTGCCCGGTCGATGCACTGCCTGCCTCGTAGGCAACGCCATTCACGTAGAGCGTGTGCCCGTTCAGATCGATGGCTCCTGCTGCACAGGTAAGCGATGTCACGTACGAATCGCCGCCCAGCACCCACATGCTGCCTTCTTCGACCTCTACGTACACATCGCCCGCCTGGCCTTGCCCGTTGATGGCGCCCGTGAACGTCGAGCCTTGCTTCAGGTACAGGTTCAACGTGCTCACATCGTCGACGAGCATGTCGCCGTCGATCTGCTGGCCGCGGGCGTTCAGCGTGACCTGGCCGCCGTTGTTCCCCTGCGTGCCCCAACCTGCCGCAGCAGCGCGTAAGAACAGGCCGCTCGTATCGTCATTTGCAATGCTCGCCTTCTCCAGGTCGATGGTGGTGACCGTGTTGTTGACGAAGAAGACG
>CACXFZ010000099.1 GCA_902767025.1 uncultured Coriobacteriaceae bacterium | reverse complement strand
CTACGAAGGCGCCATCGAGAGCCTGCGCCGCTTCAAGGACGACGTGAAGAGCGTGGCGCGCGGATACGAGTGCGGCATCGGCATCGCCGGCTTCCAGGACATCAAGGTGGGTGACACCATCGAGGGCTTCCAGGTCGTCGAAGTCGAGCGCACGGAATAACAGCGGAGCAAGTCAGGAGAGCATCGCCATGAAGCAAGGATCTTCGAACAGGAAAGTCAACGAGCAGGCCCGCGAGGTCATCGCCAGCACGCTGCTCTTCGACGTGTCCGACCCGCGCCTGTCGCTGGTCACGATCACGGGCTGCGAGGTGTCGTACGACCGCAGCGTGTGCAACGTCTACTACACCGCCGACAAGGACTCCTACGACGAGGTCGCCGACGCGTTCAAGGCGGCGTCGGGCCGCATCCGCTCGTGCATGGCCAGCAAGCTGTCCTGGCGCGTGGCGCCCGAGCTGCGCTTCATCCTGGACCAGAGCGTCGACGAGGCCCAGCGCATCGAGGAGGCGCTGGCGCGCGAAGCGACGCGCAGCGGTGCCGACGACGGGGAAGACCTGGACGACTAGCCATGGGCCACGTCTCGGTTGCCGAAATAGCAAGCCTGCTCGCCGAGCACGACGACTTCGTCATCTGCGGCCATGTGAGCCCTGATGGCGACTGCCTGGGCTCGCAGCTGGGCCTGGCGCGCGCCCTGCGCTCCTGCGGCAAGAACGTCACCTGCCTGCTTGCACAGGCCGACCCGATCGACTACAGCTACCGCTTCCTGCCGGGTATCGACGACATGGTGGTCGCCGAGCAGTTCTCGGGCAAGGTGGGCATGTTCGTCACGGTCGACGTGCCGACCGCCGACCGCATGGGCAAGGCGGCCGCCGAGCTGCACAGTCAGGCTCCCGCCACGCTGACGATCGACCACCACATCGCCCAGGGCCCGTTTTCCGCATACGAGCACATCGAGGAAGAGGCGTCGGCCACCGCGCTGATCGTCTGGGACATCGCCAAGCAGATGGGATGCGCCGACGATGCGGACGTGGCGCTGTGCTGCTATACGGGCATCGTCTCGGACACGGGCCGCTTCCAGTACCAGAACACCGACGCCCGCTCGCTGGTCGCCGCCGCCGAGATGGTGCAGGCGGGGGCCGATCCCGCCTACGCGGCCCGCGAGATCTACCAGAGCCGTTCGCGCCAGTCGCTTGCCCTTGAAGGGCGGATGCTCTCGCGCATGGAGCTGCTCTGCGACGGGGCGTTTGCAATCAGCTACCTGTTGCGCAGCGACTTCGTCGAGACCGGCGCCCAGAAAAGCGACGCCGAGCCCCTGATCGACGTGCTGCGCTCGGTGCGCGGCATCCGCGTCGCCTGCATGCTGCGCGAGCAGCAGGGAAGCGTGCGCGGCAGCCTGCGGGCCAAGGACGACACCGACGTTGCCGCGATCGCCGCCGCCATCGGAGGCGGGGGCCACCGGGCGGCAGCCGGATTCACCTTCAAGGGGAGCATGGACGACGCCCGCGCCTTGATGGCGCGCACGTTGCGCGACCTGGATGCATAAGGGCGCCATGGCGAAGCGCGCTACCACGGGGTATTCGTTCGTCGTCGGCATCGACAAGCCTGCGGGCATGACCTCTCACGACGTCGTGAGCGCGTGCCGGCGCATCTACCGCGAGCGCCGCATCGGCCATACGGGCACGCTCGACCCCGACGCCACGGGCGTGCTGCTCGTGTGCGTGGGTCCCGCAGCGCGCCTCGACCGCTTCCTGACCGGCCACGACAAGGTGTACGAGTTCGGCATCGTGTTCGGTGCGGCCACCGACACCGACGACGCGTCGGGGACGGTGCTGCACACGGCAGAGGTCCCGCTTTCGGCGCGCAACGAGCGCTTCGCCCGCGAAACACTCGAGGCGATGCGCGGAAGCCAGCTGCAGGTGCCGCCGGCCTATTCGGCCATCAAGGTGAACGGCCGCAAGGCGTACGAGGATGCCCGCGCCGGCAAGGTGATCGACCTGGCCCCGCGCCAGATCGTCGTCCACGACGCCGAGCTGCTCGGCATCGAAGAGGGCGCCGAAGCCCTGACGTGGAAGGTGCGCGCCCATGTGTCGGCGGGCACCTACGTGCGCTCCCTGGCGCGCGACATCGGCATGAAGCTGGGCACCTGCGCCCATGTGGGCGAGCTCAGGCGCGTGCGCGCCGGCATGCTGGACGTGCGCGATTGCGTCTCGCTCGAAGCCCTGGAATCCCGGCCCTTCGCGTATCTGATCGACCCCGTGCGCCTGCTGGGCATGCGGGTCGTGTTCGCGACGGGCAAGACGGCCGCGCTGGTGCAGGCGGGCAACGCGGTGCCTGCATCCGGCGTTTCGGCGATGAAGCTGCACCATGCGCACGACGTCTTCGACGCCGACGACTGCGCCAGCGGGTTCTCGCCCAGCTGCGAGCCGTTCCAGGACGGGGAGGAGTTCGCCTTCGTCGTGGAAAACGAGCTCAAGGCCGTCTACGCCTACCATGAAGCAGAGGGGCTGTTCAAGAGCTCCTGCGTGTTCGCAACGGGGGTGCGGCGTGGCCCGGGTCTCTAGCATCGATGCTCCCGCGGCGGCACGCGCCCTGGAGGGGGCATCGTGCGCCTTCGGCGTGTTCGACGGCGTGCACAAGGGCCATGCCTACCTGATCGGCCAGGCCTGCGACGAAGCGCAGCAGCTTGGCGCTTCCAGCGTCGTGCTCACTTTCGACATAGACCCCGACGAGCTCTTCCACCCCGAGCGCCTGCGCAAACTGCAGGACAACGGGTCCCGCATGGAAATGCTGGCATCCACGGGCGTGGACCACGTGCTGGTCATACCGTTCACGCGAGAGTTCGCCGCACGCTCGCCCCAGGAGTTCCTGGACCACCTGTTCGGCGTGCACCTGCCGCGCGCGGTGCATGTGGGCAGCAACTTCAGGTTCGGCGCGAAGGTGGCGGGCACGGTCGAGACGATGAGGTCGTGGGCGCAGGGCCGGCAGATGGCTGTGCGTGCGCACGACCTGGTGTCGAAAAGCGGAGAGCCGATATCGTCCACCCGCATCCGGCTGCTGCTCGCGGACGGCCAGGTGGGCGAGGCGAACGGGCTGCTGGGCCATCCTTATGCGGTGCGCGGCACGGTGCGGGAAGGCCGCCATGACGGACGGCGCTTCGGGTTCCGCACGGCGAACCTGGGCCTGACGCCGGCCTTGCGGGCTCTTGCAGACGGGGTGTACGCGGGTTACGCCCTGGTCGACGGCGTGCGCTACCGGGCTGCGGTCTCGATGGGGGAGAGCCCGATGTTTCCCAGCCAGGAGACGGCGTCGTGCGAGGCGCACATCCTCGATTTCGACGGGGACCTGTACGGCAAGACGATAGACGTGGAGTTCCATGCCTGGCTGCGGCCGATGATGCAGTTTGCCGATGTTGACGAATTGGTACGCACCGTCGAGGGGAACATCGCCTGGGTGCGTGATAATATGCCCTTGAGCTAAGACGGCAAGGACGAGGGCGATGGCGGGTATCAGCGACGAAGACAAGCAACGCGTGCGCGAGGCGAACGACATCGTGGCGGTCTTCCAGGAGGACAGGCCGCTGCGCCAGCGCGGGCGCACGTTCTGGTGCTGCTGCCCCTTCCACGAGGAAAACACCCCGTCGTGCCAGGTCGACCCCAACACACAGCTGTTCTACTGCTTCGGCTGCCATGAAGGCGGCGACGTCATCAGCTACGTGATGAAGCGCGATGGCCTGGACTTTCCCGATGCGGTGCGCAAGCTCGCCGACCGGGCGAACATCGAGATCGCCGAGACGGGAGGCCCGTCGCTGCCGAAGGGCCACAAGGCGCGACTGAAGCAGGTGTGCGCGGCCACGCAGGAGTTCTACCACACGCAGCTCATGCGCCTGCGCTCCCCGGAGGCCGACGAGGCGCGTGCGTACCTGAAGGGCCGCGGGTTCGGCGGGGACGTGCCCAAGCGCTGGGGGCTGGGGTTCGCCCCGGGCCGCTCGGCGCTGATCGGCCACCTGCGCCAGGCGGGCTTCACGCAAGCGGAGATGATCGACGCCAACGTGGCGGTCTCCTACGAGGGCAAGCCTGCGCGCGACCGCTTCTTCAACCGCATCATGTTCCCAATCCTGGACGAGCAGGGAGAGTGCATCGCCTTCGGCGGGCGCGTGGTGGGCTCGGGCGAGCCCAAGTACCTGAACAGCCAGGACACGCCCCTGTTCAAGAAGTCCCAGGTGCTCTTCGGCCTGGACAAGGCAAAGGCCTCGATGGCGTCTTCGGGCATGGCCATCGTCGTCGAGGGCTACACCGACGTGATCGCGCTTGCCGAGGCGGGGGTGACCAACGTGGTCGCCACCCTGGGCACGGCGTTGACGCGCCAGCACATCCGCCTGCTGTCGCGCCATGCGTCGAAGAGCATCGTCTACCTGTTCGACGGCGACGAGGCCGGGCAGCGCGCCGCCGAGCGGGCCCTGGGCTTCATCGGCGAGTCGATGACGCCCGAAGCGGGCAGGAACCGCGTCGAGCTTCTGGCATGCACACTGCCCGACAACCTGGACCCGGCCGATTTCGTGGCCGAGCGCGGGGGAGAGGCGCTGCGAGCGCACATCGAAACCGCACGACCGCTCATCGCCTTCGGCATCGACCGCGCCCTGTCGCGCGTCGACACCAGCACGCCGGAAGGGCGCGCCCTGGCGTTCGGGGACGCGCTTGCCATCCTGGCCCCGATCAAGTCGTCGGTGCTGGCCCAGGAATACGCCGTCCAGATCGCCGGGCGGCTGCACATGCGCGAGCAGGAGGCCATCGACCGGCTGAAAACCCTGACGGTGCAGCGCTACGACGAGATGGATGCAGTCAGGCAGGCGCCTGCCGAGCCGGCTCCCGCTTTGGTCCAGAGCCTTTCCAAGGCCGAGCGCAACCGTCGCAGCTTCGAGGCGGACTTCCTGGCGCTGCTCGCGCGTTACCCGCATCTGGCCTTCTCCCATGTCGAGGAGCTGGGCCGCATCGACTGGCACGACCCGGTGCATGCGGCGGTTG
>CACXFZ010000098.1 GCA_902767025.1 uncultured Coriobacteriaceae bacterium | reverse complement strand
GGCGGCTCCCCTCGACCTGCGGGCGCGGCGACGCTTCGCTGGCCGCGCCTCCTGGCGGAACCTGCGGGTGGGGCTCGGTTGCGGGTTCGGTGGACCTGTTCGCGGCATCGCTGCGCTCGCCGCTGGGGCGAGGCGCGGCTTGGCGGAACCTGCGAGTGGGTCTCGGCTGCGGGTTTGCCGAACCTGCGGCGCGCCTACCTGGCGGGACCTGCTAGGGGGGTTGCGTGCGCTATACTTTGGGTGTTCGATAGAGAAGGGCGCTTCATGGACTCAAACGAGACACTCAACGGCTTCACGGGCTTTTCGGGCCGCAGCAGCGGGGACTTCGGTTATGCGCGCGAAGAGCGCGATGCAACAGCTGTCGTGCCGTTCGGCGAAGACGAGCTGGAGGAAATCGGCGTTCTCGACCGTCGGTGGGCGTGGTGCGAGATCAGCTCGCTTGCCATACGCCACAACGTGCTCGAGGCACGGAGGTTCACGAAGCCGGGCTGCCAGCTGATGGCCGTCGTCAAATCGGACGGGTATGGCCATGGTGCCGTCCAATGCGCCAAGGCCGCCATCAACGGTGGGGCGACATGGCTTGGCGTCGCCACCGTCGACGAAGGGGTGGCGCTGCGCAAGGCCGGCTTCGAAGAGCCCATCCTGATTCTGTCCGAACCTCCGGTGGCGACCATTCCCCTGTTGTTGACGTACCGGATCGTTCCTGCCATCTTCAACGTCGAGTTCGCGCTGGCCTATGGAGAGACGGCAGACCAGCACGGCATGGTGGGGCCGTACCACCTGGCGGTCAACACGGGCATGAACCGGATTGGCGTGCGCGCCGAGGAAGTGATGGAGTTCCTGAGCCGCGTGAACTTCCATCGCGGTTTGGACCTGACGGGCACGTTCACGCATTTTGCGACGGCCGATGCGCGCGACAGCATCGAGTTCGAGTTGCAGCTGCGTCGTTTCAACGAGGCGCTGCAGGCGATCCGCACGGCGGGCATCGACCCGGGTATCGTGCATGCCGCCAACTCCGCGGCGATTTTCAGATACCCCGAGGCGCATTTCGACATGGTGCGCCTGGGAATCGCGATGTACGGATGCCACCCCTGCGAGCAGACGAACGGCGTGGCCAACCTCAAGCCCGCGATGAGCGTGAAGGCGCGCATCACCGATGCCAAGACGGTGCCGATGAGCGAAGGCGTGAGCTACGGCTTGCACTACCGCAGCCCCGGAAGCGTGCGCATTTGCACCATCCCGATCGGGTACGCCGACGGGCTGCGCCGCAACCTGTCGGGCAAGATCAACGTGATAGCTGGCGGTCAGTACTGCCGCCAGGTGGGAAACATCTGCATGGACCAATGCATGTTCGAAGTGGACATGCGCTCGAGTGCCGCGCGCCTGCGCCTGGACCCGCAGGTTGGCGATGTGGTGACGGTGATCGGCGAAGAAGGCGATGCCGTGTGCACGCTCGCCGAGATGGCTTACCTCTCGGGCACCATCGACTACGAGATTGCGGTGGGCTTCGCGCTGCGCATGCCGCGCGTGTACGTTGACTAGGAGGCTCAAAGTGGCCGAACGGATACCGCTGGAAACGCTCAGGCTCCAGGCAGAGGAATGCCGGGCATGCCCGCTGTGCGAAGGGCGCACCAACCTGGTGTTCGGCACGGGCAGCGAAACGGCGCGCGTGCTCATCGTGGGGGAGGCCCCTGGGAAAAACGAGGATTTGCAAGGCGAACCGTTCGTCGGCGCGGCGGGCAAGAACCTGAACGCGCTGCTGGCGCTGGCGGGACTGACGCGCGAAGAGGTCTACATCGCCAACGTGCTGAAGTGCCGTCCGCCCGGCAACCGCGACCCCCAGGCCGACGAAATCCAGGCGTGCACGCCGTTTCTGCGCGAGCAGACGCGCACGATAAACCCCGAGTTCATCGTCACCTTGGGCAACTTCTCCACGAAGTTCATCCTGAAAACCGACCGCGGCATCACCGGGTTGCATGGCCAGCTGCAGCAGGCCGGCAAGTTCAAGGTGTTCCCCGTCTACCATCCCGCTGCGGCCATATACGACCGCACCAAGCAGGCGGCCCTCGAAGAGGACTTCCGCACGTTGGGCAGGTTGTTGGGCAACGACCCCGCTCCTGCCGAGGAGGCGTAGCATGGCGCTTCCTGTGCCGGAGGGGTTCGATCCCGTCGAATACATCAACCGCCCCGACTGGCATACGTCGCGGATGGGGCTCGACCGCATCCGCGAGCTGATGGGGCGGCTGGGCAACCCGCAGGACCGCATGGGCATCGTGCATGTGGCCGGCACGAACGGCAAGGGCTCGACGTGCGCGTTCACGGCGCAGATCCTGCAGGAAGCGGGGTACTGCACCGGGCTGTTCACCAGTCCGTACGTGATCGAGTTCGCCGAGCGCATCCGCGTGAACGGCGCCAACATTCCAGCAGATGATTTGATGGAAGTCACCCTGGAGGTGCGCGAACAGGCCGAGGCGATGGACGACCATCCGACCGAGTTCGAGCTGATGACGGCGGTGGCCTTCGCTCATTTCGCCCGACAAGGATGCGACATCGCCGTGGTCGAGGTGGGGCTTGGCGGCCGTCTGGACTCCACCAACGTGGTACCGGCGCCGGAGGTGTGCGCCGTTGCCCCCATTGCACTGGACCACACCAACCTTCTGGGATCCACCCTCGCCGAAATCGCCGGCGAGAAGGCGGGAATCATCAAACCGGGCTCTTCGGTGGTGATGGGGGTCCAGCAGCCGGAAGCGCGCGCCGTCATCGAGCAGCGGGCGGCTGCCTGCGGGTGCAACGTCTCCTGCGTCGACGAGCAGGCCGTACTGGGAACTCCTGCGCAGTTCGGCTACAAGCAGGTGCGCGATGTGGCGCTGCGCTTGCGTGGCAGCTACCAGGTCTACAACGCCGCACTCGCGCTCGAGATCGCCTGGGCCCTGCAATCCAGGGGGTTCGACATCGGCATCGACCAAATGAAGGCCGGTCTTCAGAACACGCGTTGGCCAGCTCGGTTCGAGCTCGTGGCCGACAGTCCCGCGTTCATCGTCGATGGCGGGCACAATCCCCAAGGAGCCGAAGCCCTGGCGTCGTCGCTGCGGCAAAGCTATCCAGGGGTGCGTCCCGTGTTCTTGATGGGCGTGCTTGCCGACAAGGACTACGAGCGCATGCTCGATGTGGTGGTGCCGCTCGCGCACTCGTTCGTGTGCGTGCGACCGCCCAGTCCCCGCGCGCTGCCCGCGGAAGAGCTAGCCGCCGCCATCGGGCAGGCGTGCCGGCGCTGCGAGGTGGACGCTGTCCCCACGCAGGTGGCTTCGAGCATCGCCCAGGGCGTGCAGCTCGCGCGCACGCAAGCGGGAAACGATGGCCTGGTGTGCGCATTCGGCAGCCTGTATTCGGTAGCCGACATCATGGCTGCCCTGTGACATCCGCACGACCGCCTGCGCGACTTGTTCGAGGAACGTTGCACGACCGAGTATTTCAAAACATCAATTAAATCAAACAGGCAATGCTAGAATTATGAGTAGTTAGTTACCATTGCTTTTTGCCGTCGTCACCTGCGCGGACTTCTTTTTGGTGGATGCAAGATGTCCAATACGCGAGATGTTGGGGCGCGCACGAAGGAGAGGCATGCGCGGTATAGACCAGGTCATCTCAAAGGTTGTTTTCTTGGCAGGCTTCATGGCAGTTGCAAGCTTGAGTCTAACCATGTTTGTCGTGTCGGTGGGATTGCTTGCAGGGATTCCCCTCAATTTGCTCTATGTGGCAATTGGCCTTGTTCTGACGCTGTTGTCCACAGTGCTGGCGGGAGCGAGGATTGGTGCTTCACCGCTCAATATTGCGTGTGCGACATTGCTTTTCCTGGCCATCGCTGCAGTATGCATATTCGCTGCTTCTCTCGTGAACGACCTTAGTTTTGATGGTAATTCGTATCACAAGCAGGCAGTTGCTTCGTTGGCGGCTGGCTGGAATCCCGTCTATGAGTCAAGTTCGGATATGCGGCTGTTTGGCAGAGTTGCTGTGGTAATCGACCATTATGCTCAAGGGCTGTACTATATCCAAGGTTGCTTGTATGCGCTTACCGGAATAATCGAGTCTGCTAAAGCGACAACGCTTATCATCACCTTCGGCGCCGGTGCCGTGCTCTTTTCGTTGTTGCGCAGTTCGAACGTCAATACGATGGTTGCCGCAGGCATTGCTCTTGCCTTATGCCTCAATCCTGTTGTCCTTGCGCAGTGCACAACGTTTTATGTCGACTGCTTCCTGATGATGTCGCTCTTCATGCTGATTGTCTCGTTGGTCATGGTTGTATATGCTCGAAACCGTGATCTATGGTTGTTGGGCCTTGTCATGATGGCCTTATCCATTCTCCTTTGCGTTGGGACGAAATTCACTGGACTTGCCTATGCGGGAGTGTTCAGCCTCTCCTTTGGAATTCTCTATCTGATACGCGTTTGGCGAAAGGAAAGCCCTTCGCCTCGGAAAGCGATGCTGATGGCTTTCGGAGGCGGGGCTCTCTCTTTTGTCATAGCAATAGCCGTAGTGGGGGCTGGAAGCTATTGCAAGAACACCATCGATTACGGCAATCCGTTTTGGCCGCTTGCAGGCGAGGGCAGCATCGACATCATGACCGAGAACAGCCCGCACCAGTTTCTAGAGTTGTCCAACCCCGAGAAGATATTCTTGTCGACGTTCTCAAGCTGTTCCAATTCTGCAAATGATGCCGATGCCGTCATAGAGCCGAAAAGCCCCGTCTATGTTGACTTGGACGAATTGTCGTTCCTGACCACTTGCGATCTTCGGATAGGTGGTTATGGACCATTGTGGGGGCTCATATTCATTGCGAGCACGATTCTCTTTCTAATTCTACTCATCTGGTCTTTCGGCTACGACAGGCCGTTGCTGGAGATAGCCCTGGCCTACATGGTTCCAACGGTCTGCCTGAATCTCTTGTTGGCAGAAAGCTGGTGGGCCAGATACAGCTGCTACTCCTATTTCGTTGTTCCACTTCTGCTTTTCTTTCTGTACCGCTTTTATGCGGCAAGGATTTCGTCATCAGCAGGGGGTGGTAGTACGGCTAATCCGAAAGCTTCCTCGAGGGCGCTTGCCGTTGGTCGTGCCCTGTTTGGCCTTGTGGGGTTTGTTTTCGTTGCGGCCGTAACGGTGAACACGTACTTTTGGGTAAATTTTGGTCTTGTGCGAAGCATTGAGCAATCGGAGGAATTCACGCAAGCGCTAAACGTCGTGGAGCAGAAGCTCGAACCCAAAGATAAGGAATTGGTTGTCTCCTTTAGGAGCTGCGGCGGTCATTTGTACACCTTAGAGGAGCGGGGTATTGAATACGTCATTGAACCTTATGACGAGAATAACGAAGTAGAAGGAAATCTGTGTGCGATTAGCTACAGGCTGGACCCTCTTTAAGTATGAACATGTGTAGAAGCAAAGATTGGATGTAGATATCAGCATGAGTGCTGATGAGATGACAAAGGCTTATCTGCGGTTGATTCGGCCAGCCCATTGGCTGAAAAACGTGCTTGTATTGGTTCCCGTGTGCTTTGCGGGAGAACTGCTAGGCAACGACCCGATGGTTCTGGGGGCAGCGTTTCTCGCCTTTAGCTTCACGGCGTCGGCCGTCTATGTTTTCAATGACATCCAAGATGTTGAGCGAGACAGAAACGCGCCACCTCCGAGGTGCAATCGTCCCATTGCTTCGGGCGTTGTCTCGGTGCGCCAGGCATGGATTGCGTTCGCCGTTCTCGTGGTGTTGTCGTTGCTGTCCCAAGTGCTTGTTGGAAGCGTTTCAGGGGGATTGCTTCTCCTGTTCTACGCGGTGCTCAACATTGCCTACAGCAAGGGGTTGAAAGCCGTTCCCATCGTCGATGTGGCAATTCTTGCGTCTGGGTATGTGTTTCGCGTGTTATACGGTGGCCTTGTGTGTGGCATAACGATTTCTTCATGGCTGTATCTCACTATTTTGGCCGCTTCATTCTATATGGGATTGGGTAAGCGTCGGGGTGAGATGACGCAACTGAAGCCAGGCGGGGTGTCGAGCCAGCAGCGTGCGGTCCTGAAGTTTTACAGTTATGCCTTTCTGGACAAGATGATGTACCTGTTTCTCGCGCTGGCCAATGTTTTCTATGCACTGTGGGCGCGTGAGGCTCAGCCGGGGATGTTGCTGACGGTTCCGATTCTCTGGTTGATGTGCATGAAATACGCACTGGATATAGAAGGTGATGATTCTGACGGTGACCCTATGGAGGTGATCCTGAAAGACAGGGTGCTGATTGTCCTATCGGTAGTATTTGTTGCTGCCATAGCAGCCGGCATCTATGTGGGACTGCCTGGTGGCTGGAGAGTGGTTTGATGAATGTGTACGATTTCGATGGAACCATCTACCGCGGAGACAGCTCGATCGACTTCTATTTGTTCTGCATAAGAAGGCGTCCTCGTGTGTTGACGTCGCTCCCTGCGTTCTGCATTGCTGCCGCTAAGTATAGGATGAGATATATCGAGAAGACCGAGCTGAAGGAGTTGTTTTTTTCCTTCCTAAAGCGGGTGCCTAATCCTGAAAAGGAGATTGCGCTATTTTGGGATAGTCGTTGGAATAGGATATCCGATTGGTACTACAAGGTACATGCTGGCGATGATGTGGTGATATCCGCTTCTCCCACATTTCTCGTAGAACGAGCATGCAGTCGCTTGGGGGTTGTGAATGTCATAGCATCAGAAGTCGACATGCACACAGGAGAATTCTTATCAAAAAACTGCCATGGAGTGGAAAAGGTCAGACGTTTTGCCGAGAAGTATTCGCTTGATTGCATTGACCAATTCTTTTCAGATTCGGTTTCAGCAGATGCTCCATTGGCACTATATGCGAAGAATGCCTGGCTCGTTGCAGGAGGGAAGGTCGTCCCTTGGCCTACGACCGAGGAACGTCAATAAGCCAGGCTGCAGCAAGCCAAGTAGAATGAAAGCGTGCGCATTCGGCAGCCTGTATTCGGTAGCCGACATCATGGCTGCCCTGTGACATCCGCACGACGAACCTGCGACGAACTCACGACGAACTTGCGCCTGCTGCGTGACGATCCTGCGACTATCTGCGCGACTGCCGCGCGATGAACCTGCGACCAATCTGTCAAGCGCTGCGCGACCATGCTGCGACATGCGCCTGCTAGCCTTGGGACGACAAGCGAACCCGAGGCAAGGAGCACGCCATGTCAGGTGTGGATTCCAATGGGATGCCGTACGGCAAATGGCGTCCGGGACAGCGTCTCAACCCGCTGTTCAACGCAGTGTTCACGCGCACGTTTGGGCGCGAAGAGTCCAAGGGATTCGTCCGCGAGTTCCTGAACCTGCTTTTCGACGAGGTGGGTATGGCCCCGATCGAAAAGATACTGTCCATACGCGCCGAGCACAGCCTGTACGAGGGGGATGTGAGCTGCAAGACATCCCGCGTCGACGTGCACATCGTGGCGCCGGGGCGCCTCATCGATTTGGAGGCGCAACGCTATCCCGAGGACTTGGAGGGAAAGAGCGCCCTGTACGCTTCCCAGATGCTGGTGAGCGACACGAAAGTCGGGACCAGCTACAAGGACATGCGCCAGGCGGTGGTGATCACGCTGTTGGACGGGCAAGTCGTCTTCCCCGACAGTCCGTCGCCGATAAGCGTATGCAGGATGCGCTGGGAAGACCCTGCAGGTGATTCGATAAACGCGGCGGGAGAGGCGAGGCCGCGGCTGGTCTTTCTG
>CACXFZ010000097.1 GCA_902767025.1 uncultured Coriobacteriaceae bacterium | reverse complement strand
GTTCTGGCGAGTCGCAGCGTTGATGCGGGTGATCCACAGACGGCGGATTTCACGCTTCTTGTTGCGGCGATCGCGATATTGGTACTGAAGCGAATGCTGTACCTGTTCCTTAGCTGCGCGATAGGAGCGCGACTTTGCGCCATAGTAACCCTTGGCGCGGTTGAGGGTAGTGCGGCGCTTCTTGTGCGCATTCATTGCACGCTTTACACGAGGCATAGCTTGTCCTCCTTAGCTCTAGCGACGGGCCAGGTTGCGGGCAAGCACCTTCTGATCGGCCTTGGCAACCTCGGTCTCGTGACGGAAATTACGCTTGCGCTTCTGGCTCTTCTTGGTCAAGATGTGGCTCTTGTACGCCTTCGAGCGCATGATTTTACCGGTACCGGTAACGCGGAAACGCTTTGCGGTGCCGCGATGTGTCTTCATCTTTGGCATAACCTTACTCCTCTTCCTTTCCCTGATTATCGGCGGAAGACTCCCCTTCCACCTCTTGTGCCGCGCTTGCAGCGTCGGCCTCCTTCTTCTTTGCCTTCGAGGCTGGCAGCGGCGCAATCAGCATGTGCATGTTGCGGCCCTCCATCTTCGGCTGGCTTTCGATGACCGCCATATCCTTCAGGTCATCGGCCAACCGCTCCAGGATGCTCAATCCCTGTTCGGGATGGGCCATTTCGCGGCCGCGGAACATGATCGTGATCTTCACCTTGGAACCTTGGCCCAAGAAACGCAGCACGTGCTTCTTCTTGGTCTCGTAGTCGCCCACGTCGATCTTCGGGCGGAACTTCATCTCCTTGGTTTCGATCTTGCTTTGGTTCTTGCGTGCTTGCTTGGCCTTTATCGCCTGGTCGTACTTGAACTTGCCGTAGTCCATCACGCGGCACACGGGAGGATCGGCGTTCGGGGCGATCTCGACCAGGTCGAGCCCTTCGTTGTCGGCGACGCGTTGCGCCTCGTCAACCGAGCAGATTCCCATCTGCTCGCCGTCGTAGCCGATCAACCGCACTTCGCGTGCTGTGATCTCTTCGTTGAGCCGTGGCTCTTGGGCAGCTATGGCACCCACCTCCTTCAGTGCAGGTGCGGGAGGTCCTGCAAAACAAAATCCCGCTGCCTGAGCGGCTGCGGGATGCGCATTTCACGAAGTTGCGGACGTGCCGCACCATCACATTATTCGCGAACCCATCAGCTGCATCAAGCGCCGAACCAGGTGGAAGCGCTCATGCGCTTCTCTTGATCAAAGCCCATGTATAGTAGCACAAAAGCCCGCGTGTGCAAGCTATGCTTTGTCGACGTACACGAAAATCGTGCGAACCGTGTCCGCCAGGTTTCCGCTGGCGTTGGCGGCCGTGTAGTTGTACAGAAGCACCGCCGACCACTTGTAGTTCATCGTGGCGCCACCCACCAGGCCCTCGAAGGAGCACTGCTCCTTCACCAGGGTCTTGCCGTCGGACGAATAGGTGGAGTACTCGGATTGCGGCGGCAGCGTCACTTCGCCGTCCTGGACGGCCAGGCCCACCTCGCGCAGGGTCTTCTCGATGACATGCTCCTTGGTGATCGCATCTGAGAAGCTCAAGTTGCCGTACCCCAAGCTGGTGGTGGCGGCCGAATAGCCCGCCTCGATCACCGTGCCCGCCTCGTCGGTTCCCAGATAAACCGTGGGAGCACCCGACTTGGCGTCGGTGGGCTCGTCGGTGAGCACCACCGTCTGGCGCTTCTTCACCGGGTTGCCCTCTTCCTCGATCGCCATGTCGTGCGTGACCGTGGCGCCGTGCTTGATCGTCTCGGTCGCCTGCGTGGGCGTCATGCCGATCAGCGGCACCAGCTCGATCACCTCGGTGCGCTTGTCGACGGCGGTCTCGCCTTCCTTGACAGCCTCGGTCTTCGTGGCCGCCTCGTCGATCTCTGCCGTGGGCACTTCGATGGTATGGGATGCTATCTCGGCCGACTCCTGGAACAGGCGCAGGCCGAAATAGCCCAGCGCGCCCAGCAGCACCAATGCGAGCAGCAGCACGACCAGCAGCACGCGGCGCGTGCGGCGCGAACGGCGCTGATGCTCGTCCATGGCCGCGTAGCGCACCGACTTGCCCCTGCCGTGGCGTCCCATGCCCCCGGAAGCGGTATCGGTGTTGATGACCTCTTCCTTGACGTTGTGGACCTTGTCGCCATAGCGGTAGTAGTCGCGTTGCGAGTCATCCACCCAGCTGTCGGAACCTCCCAGCAAGAACTCCTGCTTGTCGGCACTGGGAGAAAACGCGTCGTATTCGTCGAAGGGAAGCTCATCGCCTTCTGCGGCGCCGGCGTCGGGAAGGTAGTCGCCGCCCGACCAGGTGTCAGACATCTCTTCCTCGTCGAACCCGTATTCCCTGGCCGCATCCGCTGCCCCGTCGGACCTGGGTTGCTCATTGACATCGTCGCCTTCGGCGTCCTTAGCATCTGCGCTCTCGGCATCCGATGCCTCGCCAGCTTCGGCGTCCTCGGCATCGGCAGCCTCGTCTAGTGCCTCGGCGGCCTGCTCTGCGGTCTCATCCGCGGCGTCTACGGCCTCTTCGAGCGCCTCCTCGCCGGCCAGGACGGCTTCGTCCAGGATGTCACCTTCGAGTTCGTTCGTATCGTGCTGCGTGTTGTCAGAAGGATGTGAGGGCATAAACTTGATCTTCCTTTCGCAAGGCCTCCTAGCGGCCTACAAACCAGTACACCACGAACGCCACCACCAGCACGAGCAGCAGGATCACAATCGCGCGCTGCATGCCCGAAAACGGCATCTTGGCGTGCAGGTCGTCTTCGGTGGTGATCATCTGCTCCGCGGCGCGCGTCTGCTGTTCGCGCACATGCTCGGCGAATTCGGCGCGGGCCTCGTCGTCCAGGTCGGATACCTTCAGCCCCGCATCGTCCAGCTCCTGCTGCAGACGCAGGGCCTCGGGGGACAGCACCGGAAGCTCGTCTTGCTCGAACTCGCCGACATCCTCGCCGGGCTGCCCGTCAACGTCTTCCTCGACCGCAGCACTCGCCTGCCCATCGTCGACGGCAGGCACTTCGTCGGCTGCGTCGTCCTCGCCTTCCGTGTGCGCGCCTGCCTGGATGACGATGTCGTCGTCATCGGAGCTGACGGAAATCAACGAGAAGTCGTTCTCGGTAGCCACACGCATTCCTCCTAGCGGGCTTGCGCGGGGCTACAGGGTGGTTGCCGAGTAGTCCACGTAACCCGTGCCGGTTGCATCGTAGCCGGTGCCGTAGTCCACGTAACCGGTGCCATAGTCGACATAACCCGTGTTAGCGACGTAGCCGGTGTTGTAGTCGATGTAGCCCGTGTTGTCGACGGGCTGGGTGTAGTCGACGCCCGCGTTGTAATCCACGTAGTTGGAGCCTGCAGTCGCCGCGCCTTCCTCGGTGCCGGCCTGGTCGGTCTGCTCGCCTTCCGTGGTCGATTCCGTGCCGTTGATATCGGCGGCGTTGGAACCCACGTCTCCCAGCTCGGTGGACGTGGCCGTGCCCGTGCCCACGGCCTTCGAGGCGGCCTCGGTGTACTGGTACGCGTCAAGGTCGATGCTCGTGCCCAGCCACTTCTTCAGGACCACTTGGATCTGGCCGCCGTCGGCGAGGTTCTTGAGCGCGTTCGCCACCACGGTCTTCAGGTCGTTGTTCGCACTGGCCACGCCCACGCAGTAACCGCCGGGGGTCTGCATCAGGCCGATGACCTGCGCGTTGTAGCCCGCCGTGTGGTTCACGTACGAGCCGATGATGATGTCGGACGCCACTAGCGTCGCCGTGCCGTTGTCCAAGTCCGCAAACGCGGTCTTCAGGTCGGGCACGGGAACCAGCGCGGCCTCGCCGAACTGGTTCGTCACCTCCCATGCGCTCATCGAGGACTCCTGAGCCTCGATCTGGGGGTTCGAAGCGGCGGTGGGGAGAATCACGCCCGTGGAGGTTGCCCACAGGGCAACGGAGCTTTGCAGGTAGGGATCGGTGAGCCAGCAGGTGGTGGCCGTGTCGGACTTGTCGCGTCCCATGATCACGTCGACTTTGCCGTCGTTCAGGGCTCCCTCGGCATCCGCCCCCACGTCCACGAGCTCGAGCTTCAGGCCCAGCTCGTTTGCCAGCGCGGCTGCGATGTCGACGTCGATGCCGACGATCTTGCCGTTGTCGACCTGCGTGCTGAACGGCGCGTTGGCCGTGTCCACGCCCACGCGCAGGGTGCCGTCTTGGCCGATGGTCGGGCTGGAGACCTGCGGATCCCGCAATTCCGGCTTGCCCGCCTTCGCGCCGATACCAAGCTGCTGGCAGCCGGACAACGCGAAAGCAAGGCTCATGGCGAACACGCAGGCAATCAGAGTGGACATCGTGCGCTTCATAGAAACTTAGCCTCCATCCCCAAGTGGGTACAAATCATCTGTTCAGAGGGCTTTCGCGGCGAACATGCGGCTGCCGGTCTGCTTCGGGCCGGCGTCGCGCGGCAGAACGGCCGCTTCAAGCCAGGTTGAGATTTTACCAGATTGGCTTGTGCGCCCTCCAAACTGCTCAATTTCCCCGCATGGATGCACAATCAGTACACGCGGGCGAACGTTACGCATCTGACCTGGGAAAACCCTGCTTCGAGCAAGGCGTCGGATGCCGCCATCAGCGTCGCGCCCGTGGTGTAGACGTCATCTGCCAGAAGCACGCACCCGTCCCATGCGCCCTGGCCGCCAGGCGACGTTGCAGCGAAGCGCCCCTCCATGTTGGCGAAGCGCTGGCGCCGTGCAAGCGCGCGCTGGTCGAAACCCTGCCCCGTGCGCAGCACTGGTTGGCACGGCATGCCCAGCAGCGCTGCCAGCTCCCGCGCCAGCTCGTATGCATGGTCGAACCCGCGGCTGCGCACGGCCGCCTTGGTCGACGGCACGCTGGTCACGCATGCGCAGCCCAGCCATTCGAGTGGCACGACGCGGGCCATCGCAAGGGCCATGTGATGCGCCAGGCGCCGCTCGCCGTTGTCCTTCCTGCCGCGCACGATGCGCGCAGAGCGCTCGTCGAACACGACCGCGCTCACACATTGGCGAAACGGCAGCCGGGAGCGGCCCGCATCCCGCATCGAATAGCTGTTGCATTCCGTGCACACCAGCCGACCGAAGGGTGCACCGCAGCGCGGACAGGCGCGGTACAGGTCCACGAACCGCAGGCTTCGCGCGCATGCGTCGCAGAGCACCTGGCCGGCCGCATCGCAGACGATGCAGCGCGTGGGCCACAGCAGCTCCGCCATGCACTCCCCTGCCGCCGCAAGGCAGGCATGACGCATGCGGGGAGTCCGCCCGGTTGTCGGCGGCGAGCCCGCGGTTGCGCGCTCTGCCGCCCCTGCAGTGTTGCAGACGCCTGTCTTGACAACGTCACCCATCGTCGTCCTTCCCTGTCAGGCGGACTCCCAATCCCCATCCATGCTAGCCAACCGACGTCGCCGGATCGTCGCGCGGGCGTCGCAGATCCGCTGCCGCGCGGTCGCGTGGGCGTCGCGGGAGCGGTCGCAGAATCGTCGCACAACCGTCGCCGGCATGGTCGCGGGATCGTCGCGCACTCGTCGCGCGTCGGTCGCACGGTTGTCGCGGATTGGTCGCGCGTCGGTCGCACGGCACGAAAAACGGGACATCCCTGCCCCGTTTCGCATGCTCGGTTGTCGCCAGCGGCTAGTTCACCGTGAATCCTTCGCCCTTCTGGGCCGTGGCGTACTCGGCCACGTCCACACTGATGCTGTGCGTGATGGGCTTCCATTCGGCCTTCCTGAAAAGGGCCACCAGCGCGATGGGGATGTAGGTGATCATGAAGAACGGGAAGGTGAACATGTAGCGCACCTTCTTCGCCGTGGTCGTGTGGATGTTGTCCCATTCCACGAAGGTGGTAAGCGCGCCGAACAGGAACATGAACAGCATGTAGTTCATGAAGCAGAACAGGATCGACCAGGCGCTCGACGTCATCATGGTCGTCGTCGAGATCCAGCCCAGGGCGCCCATCGTCACGATGGCCAGGTTGAACGAGGCCACGACCACCGTCAACAGCAGGCCCGGGGCGATGGTCATCAGCATGTCGTAGCAGGCGAAGCGCGCGCCGCGCTCGTTGCCGAAGATGCCCTTCACCAGCTTCTTGCCATAGCCGGCGAACACCTGGTAGAAGCCCTTGGCCCACCTGAAGCGCTGGTTCCACGAATCCTTGAACGTCACCGGCTGCTCGTCGTAGAGCACGGCCGTGGGGCAGTATGCGATGCAGTTGCCCTCGACCACCGAGTTCACCGAGAACTCGATGTCTTCGGTGAGCAGGTGCCACTTCCAGCCGTTCGAGCTGTCCAGCACGTCGGCTGCGATGAAGAAGCCCGTGCCCGACACCGCGCAGCTGGTTCCCAGCGTCAGGCGCGACTGGTTCAGGAACTTCGCCTCGCGCAGGAACCACACGCCGTAGCCCGCCGATATCCAGTTGCTGTCGAAGTTCTTCGAGTTGCGGTAGCTCGTGGAGGCCTTGGCCCCGGAATCGAACGTGTTGTTCATCTCGCGGAAGTAGTTCACGTCGAGCACGTTATCGGCGTCGAACACGAAATACGCCTCGTAGCCGCGGTCGGCATAGCGGGACAGGATTGTCTTGATGGCGAAATCGAGCGCATAACCCTTGCCGATGAGCTCGTCGTTGAAGCGGCGGAACACCGTGGCTCCGGCTTCCTCGGCGATTTCAGCCGTGTTGTCGGTGCAGTTGTCGGCGATCACGAAGATGTCGATGAGCTCCTGCGGATAGTTTTGCACCTTGATCGAATGAATCAGGTTGCCGATGACGGCTGCCTCGTTGCGCGCCGAGATGAGAACGGCGTAGCGGTGGTTCTTTTTCGCCGTGAGCTCAACGGGCTTAGTGGTCAGCACGTTGAACACGTAATAGAGCTGATAGGCGAAACAAATGGTGAAAACGAGGAACACGCTAAAGTTGAAGACGTCGACGAACGACACCTGCGAAAAAAACTGATCTACCACAGCTTCCTTCTTCTAACGCGCCGCTATTCCGCGGCTCCCGGCATTCTCATGGGGCGCCGGTATTTTCCCTTCCCTCTCAGTTGTGCCCTCCGACACAACAGCACCCAAATATCGTGGGCCGAAGGAATTATAGCCACTTCCCCGCCACGCGCGCTGTATTTTTTGCCCATATGTGATAAAACCGCCGCTCAACCGTCACTTTTACACAAACGTGCAAAATATCTCCACCATCCCCCCACAATGTAACCCGCTCGCCGTCATGTGCGGCGAATCGCAATGACGAATCGGGGTAGGGACGATTCGTCATTCCGCGCTCCACCACTGCCCGCACGACCTGCCCAATGACGAATCGGGGTAGGGACGCTTCGTCATTTGCCAGCTGGCGGGACAGCTACGCTCGACGCTTTGTCGCCTCGAGCCGAGGTCTCTCGGCTCCTCGGGCTTGACCTCGCTCCGCCGCCCCGCTAGCTGGCTAAGCGAATCTGCCCGCTAATGACGAATCGGGGTAGGGACGATTCGTCATTGGGTACCGAGGTGTGATACCCTTTGACGCACCATTTATCACCAATATGGAGGTATCTTCATGGCATACGAAATCAAAGACATCAACCTGGCAGATGCGGGGCTGGCGCGCATCCTCTGGGCCGAACGCGACATGCCGGTGCTCACGCGCATCCGCGAGCGCTTCGAAGCGGAAAAGCCGCTTGAAGGAGTGCGCATCGGCGCGTGCATGCATGTGACCACCGAGACCGCCAACCTGATGCGCGCACTTGTGGCATCGGGGGCGCAGGTGACGCTGTGCGCGTCTAACCCGCTTTCCACCCAGGACGACACGGCCGCCTCGCTCGTGCGCGACTTTGGGGTAGACGTCTTCGCCATCGCCGGCGAGGATGCCGATACCTACAATAGCCATATCGACGCAGTCGTCGCCACGAACCCGCAGATTATCATGGACGACGGCGCCGACCTCGACACCGCGCTTCACACCAAACACACCGATAAGTTGGCCGGCGTCATCGGCGGCACCGAGGAGACGACCACCGGCGTCGTGCGCCTCGCCGCCATGGCCGCAGAGGGAACGCTCGGCTACCCCGTGTTCAACATCAACGACGCCAATACCAAGCATTGCTTCGACAATCACTACGGCACCGGCCAATCCACGCTCGACGGCATCGTGCGCGCCACGAATCGACTGCTGTGCGGGCGCACGATCGTCATATCGGGTTACGGCTACTGCGGAAGCGGCCTTGCCCTGCGCGCAAAGGGCATGGGTATGCGCGTGATCGTCTGTGAAGTCGACCCGTTGAAGGCCCTCGAGGCACACATGGAAGGCTACGAAGTCATGCCCGCCGCCGAGGCCGCCCGCTTCTGCGACGTGTGGGTCACCGTGACCGGTGACTGCAAGGTCGTGGACGCTCCAGCCTTCGAGAACATGAAGGACGGGGCGATACTCTGCAATTCCGGGCACTTCGACTCCGAGATTAACATCCCATGGCTCGAAGAGCATTCCACCTCGAAGATTGAGCTGAAGCCGCTCGTCGAGGAATACACGCTTGAAGACGGCCGCAAGATCGTGCTGTTGGCACAGGGGCGTCTCGTGAACCTCGCATGCGCCGAAGGACATCCGGCATCCGTGATGGACATGAGCTTCGCCAACCAGGCACTCGCGGCCGAATACCTGTTCAAACATGCAAGCGAGCTCGAAAACAAAGTGTACGACGTACCCGCCGAAATCGACGACGGCGTGGCGCGCGTGAAGCTCGAAACGCTTGGCGTCGAAATCGACACGCTCACCGACGAGCAAATCGCCTACATGAATTCCTGGAAATTCTAATGTGAACAAAGAGGCACATGCGGAAAAGGGTCAGGTCCTTTTCCGTATTCCGATGAAGCGAGGAACCGATGATTGACGGATTGTACGATGTGGCGATTGACACGCCAAAGCTTCACAAGCGCGGAACGCTTACGCTGAAAAGCTACGCAGACAAGATTGCGGGGATGTTGAGCGTAGGCGAACTGGAAGGCGTTCGCCTTGCGGGAACCTGCGAGAACAAGGAATTCACGATTGAGGGATCGGGCGAATTCGGCGATCTCGGACAAGTAGATTACGTCGCAAAAGGCAGTGTTTGGGGCAATTCCATCGACGTGAAGTGCGAAACGAGCATCGGAATCGTCACCGTTTTCGGAACGCAGATCGGCTCGTCGGCAGGCGCTGTCCGCAGCTCCCATGACTTCATCATGTCGGCTTCGAGCGGCGATTTCTCCGACAAAGACGGAACCATGTTCTCGGGGCTCTACGCCGACGGCGGCTAACCAATCGTTATTGAGGGCTGCTTTGCTGTGCTGGCTGGCGGGACGGCGGCGCATCGAGCGTAGCTGTCCCGCCAGCTGGCAAATGACGAAACGTCCCTACCCCGGATGCTGCCGTGAAGAACGCATCTGCCTCATCCAAACCGCCCACATTCCAACGTGTCGTTAGAACGTGGCCCTATGAATCATCTCGCGCATGCGGCGGGCCGCTTGCTCGTTGATTTTCGGAATGCGCGCATCCATGAGCGCGAGCATCTTCTCGCGGTCGTCGGGAAGCATTCCGTCAAAGCGGATGATGTCGGAGTCGTGCGAGCAGACGATTGACGTCTTGCAATCGAGGTGCTCGATGAACGTGCGAATCTCGTGCGCCGTCTCGATTTCGGTGGCAGGTGACCAGCGACCGGCGGCGATGTCTTGCGCGAGAGGCCACGAAACCGCCGGGGTCAGCGTCACGATGAGCACCGTCTGCGGAGCCGCCTTCCCAAACACGTCGGCTGAAGCGAGCGCGTTTTGCTCGCCTTTCCCTTCTCCTGCCAGCCCGGCAAGATAGAAGAACGTGAAGTCGATGCCCGCCGTGTGCAACCGCTCGCTTTGCGCGATGATATCGGCTGCGGTCTGGCCTTTCTCCATGAACGACAAAACATCGTCCCAGCCACTTTCCGCGCCGATGGCAAGATTGCTCACGCCCCGCGCCGCAAGTTCGGCCAGCTCGTCGTCGGTCTTGCGCGCGATATCCATGATGCGACAAAACCCGCCGTAGCTGTTCACCGTGGGAATGCGCTCCTCGACTGCGTCGAATATCTCGATGAGACGCTCGTTGGGCAAGGCGAAGGGATTTCCGCCCGTCAGATAAATGCGTCGCGTGAGCATCGTGGCCTTCGCAGCGATTCCATCGATATCCTCGAGGATCTCTTCCATGGGCGACGGCCTGAACGGGATACCAGTGTAAATGTCGCAGAACCGACATTTCCCATGCGTGCAGCCATCTGACACCTGCAACATCGGACAGCTCATGTCGCGTGGCGGCCGATGCTGCGGCCTGTTGATGTGCGTCATGACACTCCTTTCATACGCCAGGTTTACGTAAGTAAGTAAGTAGCTGAGCGCACGGCTAGCGAGTGCGTAAGGCCTGCCGCGAACCCGAACGCACTTCGAGTGCGTGACGCAGCGAGCAAAAGGCCTTACGTGCCGCCAGATACGCGCTCAGCGGACAACGCTTCCGCCGTTTGGCAAAACGGCGGAACTAATAAGAAGCGCCGACATACCGTATAGGTGTGCCGGCGCTTCCTCTCCAAGAAGACAGCGTGCCAGTCCCCTCCCAGAAACCAAGCGCGCGTCCATGAAAAGGCCGTGCTTCGGCGGAACAACCGCCGACAGGCATTATAGCACCGTTCACCCCAGAAATAACGACATTTTTTATCCCTTTAACCAGGCAGAATACAAATGAGCCTCGTGTCCCAGTGAAAAAGGGCAACCTTACAGTTCGCGGCGGGCTTCGATGGCACGTGAAAGGGTGACTTCATCGACGAAATCGAGCTCCCCGCCAACGGGCATGCCGCTGGCAAGACGCGATACCGTGATGTCGAGCGGCTTCACGAGACGCGCGATGTACGCTGCAGTTGTTTCACCTTCGACATTCGGGTTCGTCGCCAAAATGAGCTCGCGGACATCCTCGGATGCCAAACGCCGCAGCAAATCCGCGATATGCAGTTCATCTGGGCCAACGCCTTCCATGGGAGCAAGCTCGCCCCCCAGCACGTGGTACAAACCCGAAAACGCACCCGTGCGCTCAATGGCGGCGATGTCACGCGGTTCGGCAACTACGCAGATGACGGCGCTGTCGCGCTTGTCCGACTGGCAGATTTCGCATAGCTCGCCCTCGGCATAGTTAAAGCAACGGGAGCAGAAATGAACAGTGCTCTTCACCTCGTTGATGGCTTCGGCCAACCGCAGGACGGTAGCGCTGTCAGTGTTCATCATCCAATAAGCGATACGCTGAGCTGATTTCGATCCGATACCGGGCAGCCGCTCCAATTCGTCGAGCAGTTTTTGCAGTGCTGGCGCCGATTGCATTAGAACAACCCGGGGATGGAAAGCCCGCCGGTAACAGAGCTCAAACGCGCCTCGCCCTGTTGCGCAACGCCGCGAAGCGCCTCGTTCACAGCGGCGAGCACGAGGTCTTGCAGCATCTCGACGTCTTCGGGGTCGACTACTTCCGGCTTGATGGTAATCGACTGCACGCTACCATCGCCTGCCGCCGTCGCCTGTACCATGCCGCCACCCGCGCTAGCGGTGTAAGTCATGTCCTTGATTTCCTCTTGCGCGCGAGCGAGCTCCATCTGCATCATCTGGGCTTGCTGCATCATCTCGTTCATATCCATGGGAGCTTCCTTTCTCCTTGAACTGCCCTATGGGCTATTCGTCGATTTCGTTGAACACCACGTTGCCGCCAAAACCCGCCTGCAGCATAGCCTCGATATCAGACGCGCTCTGCGCGTTGTCGGGCGCACCGCTTTGAGTCACCTGAGATTGCGCATCAGGTTTAAGGGAGGCAGACGCCGTGGGAACGGGGGCGTCGAGTTCTTCATAGGGAACAGGCTCGTAAGCGATGTCTTCATAAGGAACCTGTTCGTACGGGACATCGTTTTGCGGTGGCATCTCGGGCTGT
>CACXFZ010000096.1 GCA_902767025.1 uncultured Coriobacteriaceae bacterium | reverse complement strand
CTTGTAGCGTATCGGAAGGCGTTGCACGAGCACGTTGAACGCTACGAGAAGCTTCTTGCGCTGCCCTGGCTCCAGATGTTCGTACTCCTTATGGCCGTTAAGCAGAGGCTCGGAGTGGAACGGTATGTTGGGCAGGTCGGCGTCGGACAGAGCGCGCTCGTAGTGGGAGATCTTCTCGCCGATAGCGTCGTTTTGGTCATGCGTCACGAGGGTAAGCAGGAAGTATCGGCTGTGATCGGTCTTGTCTCCGCTCTCGTCTACGAATATGGACAGCTCGCGCATCGAATGGCCCCTCAATACAAAAGCTGCCGGGGGATAAGCCCCCGGCGCTTGGAGGTAGCCCTTGCGGACCACCAAGGCGTTTATATCATGCCGACGCAGATTCGAGAAGCAATTTCTTGACGTTGTGAACTAACCGTCAAGCTTGCGGTAACGGCGGCCGCTAGCTCCACCTGGACGGGCTTGAGCGGCGTCATCGAAGAGAAAAGACCCCCGAAGGCGGGGGTCTTTCTGTTTGTGGTGGTCGGAGGGGGACTCGAACCCTCGGCACGGGGATTTTCAGTCCCCTGCTCTACCAACTGAGCTACCCGACCAAATTGCCTTGGAATCCCAAAGCAGCTTGCTATTCTACCATGCCGTGCGTTCAGGTCAAGGTCATTTCAACATATAACGGCATGGAAACGCATCAGGGCCAGCTGCAACGATGCCCGTATACTGGTGGCTGTGAGCACTGCCATCTGTGTTGGAGTCAAAGGAGCGAAGTATGCAGGCTGGTTATTTCTCTACGGCGTGGTCGGACATCAAGAACTCGCCGAACTGGTTCGGAAAGATGTGCCTGCTGGCGCTGATCGGCATGATTCCCATCTTCGGCCAGATCGTGATTGCCGGCTATGCGTACGGATGGGCGCGCGACATAGCGTGGAACATCCATGCGCCGATGCCTGCGAAGATCTTCGGCAACGAAGACGGGAACCTGTACAGCAGGGGATTCTTCGCCCTGGTCATCTCGTTCGTGTTCTCGCTGGTCGCCCTGGTCTTCTACGCCCTGTACGCCGGCGTCGCCTACTCGGGCAGCGGGGTCGGCTCGATGCTGCTCCAGCTGCTGCAGCTCGCTGCAAGCATCGCAGGCGGCGTTTTCGCGCTGGTGGGTTGCATGCGCATGAGCATCTACGCCCGCTTGAGCCCTGGCTTCCAGGTCAAGCAGATCTGGAAGATGATCCGCCAGGACACCAACGGCATCGCCCGCATCGTGGGCATGATCGTGCTCGTGAGCCTGATCATGGGCCTCGTGCTCAGCATGGTGTTCGGCGTCATGTTCATGATCGTGTTCCTGATCGGCGGCGCCAGCGTCGCTGGCCAGCTGTCGACTGGCGCCGACCTCGAATACCTGGCGTCCGACCCCAGTTTCTGGGCCGCTCTTGCCCCCTCGATGGGCCTGCTCGCGATCGTGTCGCTGGTCGTGGGATTCTTCACGATGGTGGCAGGCGTGTTCGTGCAGATCCTGTCCGCTCGCGCGGGCGGCTACTGGACGCGCCAGTTCGACGTGCCCGCATGGGGCGGGCAGGACGACCCGCTGCCCTTCGAGACGCGCGCCCAGGCGGCGCAGGCTGCCTACACGGCACAGCAGGCGCCGGCGCAGGGCCAGTACAACGCCTATGCCCAGCCTGGCCAGGCACAGCAGGCCCAGCAAGCCCCCTACGGCCAGCCGCAGCAAGCTCAGCAGGCCCCCTACGGCCAGGCGCAGCCCGGTGCGTATCAGGCGGGCAATCCGGCCGCATACCAGGCCAGCGATCCGTCCGCGTATCCGGCAACCCAGGCTCCCGATTGGGTGGTCCAGGCGAAGGCGAGCGCCCCTGCCCCGCAGACCGACCCGTACGCCGCCGCCTCCCAGCCCGCGCAGAACACCTACACCGGTTACGGCCAGGCGCCCCAGGCGGCACCGGCCGGGCAGCCCTATCCCCAGGCGACCGCGAATGCGCATCCGGCACCGGCCCAGCCTGCCGCTCCCATGGATGCGGCTGCTGCCACTCCGACACCGACCCAAGCCCAGACGACGCAGGTGTTCCAGCCCTCCGCCGGCCAGCCCGCTGCCACCCAGCCGTTCTCGCAGCATCCCGACGTGAGCCAGCCTTTCGACACGCTCGAAACCCCGGCTGCGGCACCTGCCTCCCAGCCTTCAGCCTTCGATGCCGAGCAGGCCCAGGCCCCGTCGCGCGACATGCACCACAAGCTCGAGGCCAAGCCCGCCCCCCGTTGGGAGAAGATCGACCTGGACGCCCTGAACGACTCGGGCGACGGGTCGGCCACGCGCTAGGCAGCGCCACAACAGCCACGCTTCGACGCCGGGGGCCTTCGGGCCCCCGGTTTTCGCATGGGGCGCAACGGGCGCCTGCCCGGTCAGCGGCGCGTCCGGGTGCGGGTGCTACAATTGCACGAACGCAACAGCAACGACGCAAGGAGAGCGCATGAGCGAGAACGCAGCTCCTGTAGTGGGCATCATCATGGGATCGGAAAGCGACATGCCGGCGATGGAGCCGTGCATGGCGCAGCTCGACGAATTCGGCATCCCCTACGAAGTGAAGGTGGCAAGCGCACATCGCAAGCCCCTTGAGGTGCACGAATGGGCAAGCGGGGCCGAGCAGCGCGGCATTCGCGTGATCGTGGCCGCGGCCGGCAAGGCCGCCCATCTGGGCGGTGTGGTGGCGGCGTACACGCCCTGCCCGGTCATCGCCGTCCCGATGAAGACGAGCGATCTGGGCGGGCTCGACAGCTTGTTGTCGATGGTCCAGATGCCCAGCGGCGTCCCGGTGGCTTGCGTGGCCATCAACGGCGCGAAGAACGCGGCCATCCTGGCATGCCAGATGCTGGGCACGGGCAGCGACGACTACCGCGCCAAGGTAACCGAGTTCAAGGAATCCATGGCACATGCCTAAGAAGCTGCTGATGGGCAACGCCGCGTTCGCCCATGCGGCACTTGCGGCCGGCGTGCGGGTGGTGGCCGGATATCCCGGCACGCCCTCCAGCGAGCTGGTGGAGACCGTTGCGGCGCTGCATGCCAGCGGGGCGGCGCAGGACGTCCATGTGGAATGGTCGACCAACGAAAAGGCGGCGCTCGAGCTGCTGGCGGGGGCCAGCATGGCCGGTGCGCGCTGCCTGTTCACCTGCAAACAGGTGGGCTTGAACGTAGCAAGCGACCCGCTGATGAGCTTGAACTACGTGGGAATCAAAGGCGGGCTGGTGCTCTTCGTCGCCGACGACCCGGGCCCCATTTCGAGCCAGACCGAGCAGGACACGCGGCGCTTCGCCTCGTTCGCGAAGGTGCCGGTGCTCGATCCGTCGTCGCCCGAAGAGGGCTTCGAGATGATGGGCTATGCCTTCGAGCTGTCTGAGCGCCACGGCACGCCGGTCATCATCCGCCCCACGACGCGCATCAACCACGCTTCGGCGTTCTTCGACGTGCCGGACAGCTACCAGGCGCGCGCGTTGCCGCCCGAAGGGTTCCAGCGCGACAGCAAGTGGATCATCTTCCCCCGCCGCGCCTACCAAGCCCATGGCGAAATTAACGAGCGCCTGCCGCGGATGGCGCAGGAGTTCTCCGAAACGCCGTTCAACCCATGCGAACGCACGGGGGACGGCGCGGTGCGCGGCATCGTGGCGGGAGGCGTCAGCACGGCCTACGTGCGCGATGCGCTCTCGTCGATGGAGCTGCCGGCATACCGGTTCCTGCACGTGGGCACGCCCTATCCGTTCCCCACGGCCGCGGTGCGCGACTTCCTGAACGGCCTGGACGAAGTCATCGTCTTCGAAGAGCTCGACCATGTGCTCGAAGACGAGCTGCTCAAGCTTGCGGGTGCGCAGCACCTTGACGTGCGCGTCCATGGCAAACTCGACGGCACCACGCTCGCACGCGGCGAGAACTCCACCGAGGACTGCCGTGCGCGCCTGGCGTCGTTCTTCGGGGTGGAGGACGCCGCCGCAGCTGCGGCCGCAGCCGGCGAGGGCGGGACGGCGGTGGAGCCGCCCGTGCGTCCGCCGGTGCTCTGCGCGGGGTGCCCGCACCGGGGCAGCTTCTACGCAGTGAAGAAGGCCTTGCACAAGCAGCCCGCCGTGCTCTGCGGCGACATCGGGTGTTACACCTTGGGCAACGCCAAGCCGCTCGATGCCATCGACACGTGCCTGTGCATGGGCGCGGGGCTTACGATGGCCCAGGGCTTCCATGTGGCCGAGCCCGGCAGGAAATGCGTTGCCTTCATCGGCGACTCGACGTTTTTCGCAAGCGGTTTGACCGGCGTGGCCAACGCGGTGTACAACCAGCACGACGTCACCTTCGTCGTACTCGACAACTCGACGACGGCCATGACCGGCTCGCAGCCCCATCCCGGGACGGGTGCGACGCTGATGGGCGGCCAATCCGCGCCGCTCGACATCGAGGCGGTGCTTTCGGCGCTGGGCGTGGGCCTGGTCGTGAAGGCGAACGCGTTCGACGTCGACGAAGCGGTCTCGGCCGCAGCCACGGCCATCGACTTCGCGGGTCCCTCCGCTGTGATCTTCACCGGTCCGTGCATCCAGCTGGTGCGGCCCGACGCCTCGGTGACGGTCGACGAGCAGGCGTGCACGGGCTGTTCGGCGTGCATCAAGGCGCTGGGCTGCCCCGCCATGTCGATGACGTCTGTGCAGGGCGATCCCGACGAAGCGCAGGACGCCGCCCCAGACGAGCAAGTGCGCAACGTCGCGCGCGTCATGCGGGTGGATGCGAGCCTGTGCACCGGATGCAGGCTGTGCACGTCGACCTGTCCCTTCGGCGCCATCAAGAAGGGGGGTGCGCCATGCTCAACGTGCTCATAGCAGGCGTGGGAGGCCAGGGCTCGGTGCTCGCATCGCGCATACTGGCCCAGGCGGCCCTGGCGAAGGGCTGGCACGTGCGCACCGCCGAGACCATCGGCATGGCCCAGCGGGGCGGCAGCGTGCTCGGCCATGTACGCATGGGAAACGATGGCGAGCAGGTGCATGCGCCGCTGGTCAGCCGCGGTACGGCCGATTGCATCATCGCGCTCGAGCCCGGCGAGGGCCTGCGCGCGCTCGAGTACCTGTCTGCGACGGGTCTGATGGTGGTGCCGACCACCGGCATTCCCAGCATCATGACCAACCTGGCGGGCAGCGAATACGACGTGGCCGCCATCCTGCAGGAGTTGCGGCGCCGTGCCGCCAACGTGGCCGTCATCGACGCCCAATCGATTGTGGAGCAGGTCGGGAATCCCAAGGTGCTCAACGTCGCGATGCTCGCGGCGGCGGTTCACCTGTCCAACGTCCGCGGCTGCGGTCTGCGCGGGTGCATCACGCTCTCGGAGCTGGAAGAGGCGCTGGCGGCGTCGGTGAAGCCCCGGTTCCTGGAACTCAACAAGCAGGCATGCGCAGCTGCGGTGGCAAGCTGCGATTCGTAGGCGAACCTGGCGGTCGGCGCTAGGGAATGACGTAGAACCCTATCAGGCCGCAGACGCACGCCAGGGCGATGCCGGCGATCACGTCGCGTGGGAAGTGCATCCCGCCGGCCAGGCGCGTGTAGCACACCAGCAGCGCGGCGGCTCCCATCTCGATGCCCCAGCTCAGCTTGATCCAGCCCAGCGCGAACGCGATGACGACCGCGCAGGCTACATGGCGGCTGGGAAGCGACTTGCCCAGCGTGCCGTCGGGCAGCAGGGGGTCGACGTTGAACGTCTCGTAGGGGCGCGGCGCGTTGATGATCCAGCGAAGAAACGACACGATCACCAGCGTGGCCGCCGGGACGATCAGGGCGCGCAGCCACCGCTCGTCGCCCATCGCCGCCACCCACATCACAGTCATGTAGTACACGATGGCGATTAAGGCTACGAGCACGCGGTCGAGCCTGGTCAGCCACGTGGCGCCATTGCGCATGCGGCGCCAGGGACCCGACAATATGCCATACAACCGAGGGTAATACATGCGCGCTTCTTCCTTGAACAGTGCACACATTATAGTAGCCGCGGCAGGGCCTGTGTGTGTTTTATCGCATGACTTTGCGTGCAGGCGATGTGCTGCTTTCGTGGTCTATACTCTATCGTGCACGTTGCGGCGTGTGGAGAGTATCTCCTATGGGTTTGGGCGGCGTCATGTTCCGAACCTGGTCAGGTCCGGGAGGAAGCAGCCATAAGGGGCCTCTGACGAGCGCCCAGGCCTACAGGGGATTCCGCGGCAAGCGCGGATCTACTTTCCGTCGTGAAGGGCTATGGCTTGTTCGACGTGGGCTGGCAGATTGCAAATGCCGGCAGACAGCGCGAATGCAGCCATGGCCCTTGTTGCGAACGGGCTCAACAACGGGCGAAGGCGTGAAGACGTGGATTTCATCAATTTCATCATAGGTTTGCTTCAGGACCCGCGCGGTGCCATCGCGGGATGGATCGTGGCGCTGGGCCCGGGCATGGTGTACACGCCGCTGTTCCTGATCGTGTTCATCGAGACGGGCGTGGTCGTGTTCCCCTTCCTGCCGGGCGACTCGCTGCTGTTCGCCGCCGGCGTGTTCAGCGCGGACGGCGGGGGGTTGAACATCATCGCGACGCTGGTGGTGTTCTACGCGGCGGCCATCCTGGGAAACACGTCTAATTACTGGATCGCGCGCTTTTTCGGCAGCAGGATCATCGACTCGGGCAAGGTCAAGGCGCTGACACCCGAGCGCATGCGCAAACTCGACGGGTTCTTCGAGAAGTACGGCGGCCTGACGATCATCATCACGCGCTTCATGCCGTTCTTCCGCACGTTCGCGCCGTTCATCGCGGGCACGGGGCACATGAACTTCGGCAAGTTCACGTTCTTCAACGTGATCGGCGGCGTGGCATGGGTGAGCCTGTTCGTGCTGGTCGGGTACTTCTTCGGGGGAATCCCGTTCGTGCAGGACCATTTCGAGGTCATCGTGCTGGGAATCGTGGGCGTGTCGGTGCTGCCGGCCTTCATCGGGGCCATCCGTGCGGCGCTCGCCTCGCGCGCAAGTGCCCAAAGCGGCGCCGATTCGCACGATCCGGCCGACCGGTAGGGCAGCAGGTCCGCCCATGGGGCAGGGCCCAAGGGCAAGCAGGAAGGATTGAGCATGGCCGAAGCGCTGTATCGCAAGTACCGCCCGCAGGTGTTCGAGGACGTGGTGGGCCAAGACCACATCGAACGCACGCTGAAAAACGCCATCGACAACGACAAGGTGTCCCACGCCTACCTGTTCTGCGGCCCGCGCGGCACCGGCAAGACCACCACCGCACGCCTGCTCGCCAAGGCGCTGCTGTGCGAGCACGGGCCCACGTCGGCCCCCGACGGCACGTGCCGCGAATGCGACGACATCGCCAACGGCGTGCACCCGGACGTCTACGAGCTCGACGCGGCCAGCCGCACCGGCGTGGACAACGTGCGCGAGGAAATCATCAGCCGCGTGCATTTCGCACCCGCGCGCGGCAAGAAGAAGGTCTACATCATCGACGAGGTCCACATGCTGTCGACCCAGGCGTTCAACGCGTTGCTGAAAACGCTGGAAGAACCGCCCGACCATGTGGTCTTCATCCTGTGCACCACCGATTCGCAGAAGGTTCCCGAAACGATCCAGTCGCGCTGCCAGCGCTTCGACTTCCATCGGCTTTCCACCGAAGAGATCGTCGCCCGCCTGGGCGCGGTGTGCGTCTCCGAGGACGTGGAGTTCGACCCCGACGCGCTGGACCTGATTGCCCATCGTGCCGAAGGCGGCATGCGCAACGCGCTCACGGCCCTGGAACAGCTGATCGCATTCGTGGGCGACGGCGGCGTGGTGAGCGTGTCGGGCGCCGAAGACCTGCTAGGCGCGCTCGACTCGTCCGACATGGCCGAGATCATGAAGGCCGTGGGGACGCGCGACATCGCCGCATGCTTCAACTGGACCGAGCGCTACATGGAAACCGGCGCCGACCTGGCCCAGTTCGCCAACGACATGGCCGAGCGCGTGCGCAACATGTACGTGCTCAGCTTGGCGGGAAGCGACGCCTCCATCGAGGTGCCCGACGCGGAGCGCCGTCAGATGGCCGAAGAGCTGGAGATGTTCGGCCCCGACCGCCTGGCGCGCATGCTCGAAGTGCTGGGCGACCTGATCTCGCAGCTGCGCACGGCCACCAACCCCCGGCTGTGCTTCGAGGTGGCGCTGACCAGGCTGGTGCGCCCCGATTCCGACTTGACGCTGGCCGCCCTGGCCGAGCGCATCGAGGCCCTGGAGGCGGGGGTCAGCGCCACTGCCCGGGTTGCGCCCGCGCCCGCAGTCGCCGCCACCCCGGCGCCTGCTGCCGCACCGGTCGCGCCCGCACCCGAGCCTGCCGTGCAGGCCGCCCCGGTTGCGCCTGCCCCGGCTCCTGCCGTCGCCCCTGCGCCTGTGGCCGAGGTGCCAGCTGCCCCCGAGCCCGAGCCCGTTGCACCCGCAGCTTCCGCTCACGCACCAGCTGCACCGGCCGAGCCTGCCACGCGCATGAAAGCACCCGTGCAACCCGCTCCCTTCGACGCTCCGGAGGCGTCTCCCGCACCCGAGCAGCCCGCCAGCGCGGCGCCCGTGCCGCCCGCGTCAGGCGACCTTGCTGCACTGCTGGGCAATCCGGCGGCGCTGCAGCGGATGTGGCGCTCGGTGCTCGCCACCGTGAAGAAGGAAAAGCTGTCGTACGGCGCCGTGTTCGTGAACGTGCGCGCCCGTGCCTCGCAGGCAGGCGACGGGGTCGTCATCGAGTTCCCGGCCGACAACCTGTTCGCCTTCCAGATGGTGCAGAAACCCGATGTCAAAGACGCGCTTGCGCGGGCGTTTCGCCAGGTGCAGGGCTACGACGTGCCCTTCACCTGCGTCCAGAGCGAGGACCTGCAGCAGGCACCTGCCCCCGCTGCGGCGCAGCCCGCCTACCAGGAAGTGCCGGCCCCCGCACCCCAGGCGCAACCCGCGCCCGCCCCGGCTCCGGAGCCTGCCGCTCCGGTTGCCGAAGAGCCGCCGTTCGATCCCACTCCGCAATACGCTCCCGGTCCCGATGTCGCGCCCGCAATCGCGTACGCACCCGGGCCCGATGCCGGCATTGAGGACTACGACGCGGTTCCGGTTGACGCCTACGGACAGGGGTTCGCCCCGGGCCCCGATGCGTTCGACGACGAAGGATTCGAACCGGCGCCCTTCGACGTGGATCCTGCTCCCGCCGCGCCTGCCGAACCCGAGGCGAAAAGCCAGGAGGCGAGCGACATCGAGCGCATGCTCACCGAGGCGATGGGCCTGGACATCTCGATCGAGGAAGTGGACGACTGATTCGCGCCTTTTCCAGGCGCTACAATGAAGCAACGCAAACACGGACGGTAAGGAGTTAGACGATGGACATGAAGCAGATGATGCGCCAGGCGCAGAAGATGCAGGTGCAGCTCGCCCAGGCGCAGGAAGAGATCAAGGACATGACGTTCGAGGCGTCGGCCGGTGGCGGCATGGTCAAGGCCACGGCGGCGGGCGACATGAGCATCCGCGAGATCGTCATCGACCCGGCTGCAGTGGATCCCGAGGACGTCGAGATGCTGCAGGACCTGGTGCTGGCTGCCGTCAACGAGGCCCTGCGCGGCATGAACGAGCTGTCGGAGACCCGCCTGAACGCGGTGACGGGCGGCATGAACATCCCCGGCATGCCCGGGTTCTAAACACGCCGCGGAGCATCCCATGCACATGCTGCCATCCATGCAGCGGCTGCTCGACGAGCTCGAGCGGTTGCCCAAGATCGGCCCGAAGTCGGCCCAGGACATCGCCTACTGGATCTTGAACAACGACCGCGAGTCGGCCGAGCGCCTTGCGCACGCCGTGGTGGACATGAAGGATTCCATCGGGTTCTGCAAGCAGTGCTTCAACTACGCCGAAGACGATTTGTGCCCCGTCTGCGCATCGCCTTCGCGCTCGTCGGCGGTCCTGTGCGTGGTCTCCGATCCCAGCGACATCCCGCCCATCGAGCGCTCGGGGGCCTTCACGGGGCTCTACCATGTGCTGGGCGGCGTGATCTCGCCGCTCGACGGGGTGGGCGAGGAAGACCTCCACATCGCCGAGCTCATCGACCGCGTGCGCGAAGGAAACGTCGCGGAAGTGGTGCTTGCCACCGACCTGAACCCCGAAGGCAACATCACCGCCGCGCGCGTGGCCGACCTGCTGCGGCCCTGCGGCTGTTCGATCACCCGCATCGCCACGGGCATGCCCAAGGGCGGCGAAGTCGAGTTCGCCGACGAGCTCACGCTGGGTGCGGCCCTGGAATATCGAAACGCCATCTAAGCGCTAGGAGCAGGCATGTCCCACGACGAGCTGTTCACCTTCACGCCCGAAGAGGCGGCCTACCTCGAGCAGGGAAGGCGCGCGGCCGACGACTTCCTGTCGCCGTACGCCACGCGCCACGATCAGGCGATCCACGAGTTCCCCGAGACATGCGACGAGCAGACCAACGTGGTGCGCCCCGCGTTCGTGCGCGACGTCGACCGCATCCTGAACAACGCGTTCTACAACCGCTGCATGGACAAGACCCAGGTGTTCCCGTTCTACCGCAACGACGACCTCACGCGCCGCTCGTTCCACCTGCAGCTGGTGTCGCAGACCGCCCGCAAGATAGGGACGGCGCTGCGGCTCAACGTTGCGCTGATCGAGGCCATCGCGTTGGGCCACGACATGGGACACACTCCGTTCGGGCACGGGGGAGAATACATCCTCAACGACCTTTCGCGCGAGCACACGGGCCGTTGCTTCAACCACAACGTGCAAAGTGTGCGCCTGCTGCGCACGGTGGCGGGGCGCAACCTGTCGCTTCAGTCGTTCAACGGCATGCTGTGCCACTGCGGCGAGAAGGCGTTTCTGGAATACCGCCCCGACCCTTGTCCCGACTTCCAGTCGCTCGACGCGAAGATGGAGCGCTGCGCGTGCGTGCCCGGTGCGAGCCAGGACCTGAAGCCCAGCACGCTCGAGGGGTGCGTCGTGCGCATTTGCGACATTTTGGCCTACCTGGGCAAGGATCGGCAGGACGCGCTTTCGATCGGCGTGCTCACCGACGAGACCTACCCGGTTTCCGACAACATACTGGGCAAGACCAACTGGGAGTTCATCCGCAACGCCAGTGCCAACATCATCAAGCGCAGCATGGGACGCGACTGCCTGGCGATGGACGAGGAAGTGTTCCAGGCAATCGATGCGATCAAGTCGCTGAACAACGAAACCATCTACCATTCGCCCGAAGCGCACGAAACGCTCGACCGCCACATCAAGCCGATGATGGCCCGGCTCTACGAGCAGTTCCTGGACGATGTGCACGCCGGCAACGAGGACTCGTACGTGTTCCGCCACCACATCCGCGCCTGGATGATGAAGGGCAACGACTCCTACGCGGCACAGGATGCCAACGACATCGTGATCGACTACCTTGCCAGCATGACCGACGAGTACTTCATCGACCTGTACAACGTGCTCTATCCCGAAGACGTGCACGACCCGCGCGATCTGTACGTTCCCTACTTCTAAGGGACCGTCCGAAACCGCATGCAAAGCAAGAACGAGGCGCGTCCGCAGGCGCCCGCGAAGCATGCATCTTGGGAGCAGGTGCCTGCGCGCTTCCCCCTCTTTCGAATTAACGAAGAATAACTAAAATTAACTAAAAATAAAAAAGTTAACGAAAAATAACGAAAGCCACCCGAAAAGGATGTCGGCATGGACGGGAAACCAATATTTCGGCCGTCGTTTGGCAACAGGCCCGATCGGCTGGTCGGTCGGTTCGATGTCGTGGAAGAGATACTGACCGGTCTTCGCTCGTATCCGGGCAGCCAGGAACGCGCGCCCCTGGTTTTGGGGCAGCGCGGAATGGGAAAGACCGCCTTGCTGCTCGAGATTGCGGACCGTGCCGAAGGGCATGGTTTCGTTTGCGCGCGGGCCACGTGCGGCAAGAACATGCTGGAGGACCTTGTCGACCAGCTTCGGTACTCCGGGGCACAGTACGTGCAAGAGCCGAAGCGCCCGATCAAGGGGTTCGGCGCAGGCGCTCTCGGCTTCTCCTTCGGTCTGACCTTCACCGAGGAAGCGCATCGAAATCTGGGGTTCAGGACGAAGCTCGAGATGATCTGCGACCGTCTGGCCGAATCGGGAAAGGGAGTCCTGCTCCTTCTGGACGAGGCCAGCCCTGCCCAGGAAGAGGTCCAAACGCTTGTGAAGGCCTACCAGGAAATTGCGGGAAACGAAAAGGACATCGCGCTGGTGGTGGCCGGTTTGCCAAGTGCCGTATCCGAAATACTCAGCACGAAGACCCTCGCGTTCTTCAGCCGTGTGCGGCGCGT
>CACXFZ010000095.1 GCA_902767025.1 uncultured Coriobacteriaceae bacterium | reverse complement strand
CTTCATTCTCAACGACGATGAAGCAACGCGCTCCGACGCGCTCAAGAAGCTGCTGGCCGCCCAGACGGACGACTTCCTGGGCATCTTCAAGGCCATGGACGGCCTGCCGGTGATCGTGCGCCTGCTCGACCCGCCGCTGCATGAGTTCCTGGACAACCCCCGCGAGCTCGACGTCGAGATCGCCCACCTGGAAGAGAAGGGCGCAAGCGCCGACGAGCTGGCTGCCAAGCGCGCACTGCTGGCCCAGATCGACGGCATGAGCGAGGCCAACCCGATGCTCGGCCTGCGCGGCGTGCGCCTGAGCATCCTGTTCCCGCAGCTGCCCGACATGCAGGCCCGCGCCATCGCGACGGCATGCGCCCAGCTGCAGAAGGAGGGCCTGACCCCCAAGCCCGAGATCATGATCCCGCTGGTGTCGCTCGAAAGCGAGATCGAGACCATGCGCGCCGAAGTGCAGGCGGCCGTGGACGCGGTTGCCGCCGAGCAGGGCGTGGAGCTGGACATCCCCATCGGCACGATGATCGAGCTGCCGCGCGCAGCGGTGATCGCCGATAGGATCGCCACCCATGCCGACTTCTTCAGCTTCGGCACCAATGACCTGACCCAGACCACCTTCGGCTTCAGCCGCGATGACGTCGAGGCGAAGTTCATCCCCACGTATCTGGACCGCAAGCTGCTGAAGGTGAACCCCTTCGAGACGGTGGACGACGGCGTTGCCGAGCTGGTGCGCATGGGCGTGGACAAGGGCCGTGGCGCCAACGACAAGCTGGTTGCCGGTGTGTGCGGCGAGCACGGCGGCGACCCCGAGTCGGTGATGAAGTTCCACGCGATCGGCCTGGACTACGTCAGCTGCTCGCCCTACCGCGTGCCGCTGGCTCGCCTGGCCGCCGCCCAGGCCGCCCTGGCCGAGAAGAGCGGTGGAGCAGCAGGCTTCAAGAGCCAGCTGTAAACGCTGCAACACTTGCTTGAGAATGGACCCCGGGCTTGCCCGGGGTCCATTTGCTTGCGGTGGGGGATAGGGAAGTGGGGCCTGCGGCCTACTTGTTCCTGACGAGTGCCGCCTTGCCCAGGCATGCCAGGCCGGTGCCCATGATCACCAGGCCGACGCCAGGCACCATGAGCATGGGCACGCCGACGACGGTGAGGGGCACGCCCAGCACGAGCAGCGTCTTGCGGTCGCTCGGCAGGAAGTGGCGCTTGCCGTCCGCTCCGACCTTCCCGAACCCTGTCTTCGACTTCGAGCGCTTGCGTGCCATGGCGTTCTCCTTCCGTCCATGTTTGCCCGCACCTATGATACCAAGTTCGTTGGGGCAGTATCCGCGTCCCGCGTGCCGCGCCGACGAATTGTCAACGTCCCGTTGCCCGCAGGGAAGCGATAGCTAGGGCGGCGTGGATGGGGTTAGACGGGTGGATGCGGCGCATCACCTCGGCAAGAATCGGGGTGGGGATCGATCTTGTGCTCTTGCGAAGCGGTAGAGTGGGGCACAGCGGCTAAATAAGTATTAAGAAGTTAATAACTATTGTTTATAAATAGCCGCTAATGAGCTAGACTGGCCTTGGAGGTTGGTTTCATGAGCTACATGTCTGCAAAGGAAGCTGCCGAGAAGTGGGGCGTCACACCGCGGGTGGTGCGCGGCTATTGCGAATCGGGGCGCGTACCGGGTGCGTTTCAAGCGGGGCGGGCATGGAGCGTTCCTGCGGATGCCGAAAAGCCAGCTAGGAAGGCAAGGGCCAACGCGGCCGCCGACACGGTGCTTTCCAGGCTTCGCCGCGAAAAGGAAGCGAAACTGCCGGGTGGGCTGTACCACAAGGTGCAGATCGAGTTCACCTACAACTCCAACCATATCGAGGGCAGCCGGCTGACCCAGGACCAGACGAGGCTCATCTTCGAGACCAACACGATAGGCATCGGCGAGGCGCACGTGAATGTGGATGACATCGTCGAGACGGCAAATCATTTCCGCTGCATCGATTTCATCATCGACCACGCCAACCGAACGCTCACGGAGCGCATGGTCAAGCAGCTGCATCAGATTCTGAAGAACGGCACAAGCGACAGCCGCACATCGTGGTTTGCGGTGGGGGACTACAAGAAGCTGCCGAACGAGGTAGGCGGCAGGCCGACGGTGCCGCCCGAAGACGTGCCTGGCAGCATGGCTGCGCTTGTGGGGTCCTACAACGGGGTTGACGCGAAGACGCTCGACGAGCTGATCGCATTCCACTACGCATTCGAGTCCATCCACCCATTCCAGGACGGCAACGGGCGCATAGGCAGGCTCATTCTGTTCAAGGAATGCTTGCGCAACGGCATTGTGCCATTCATCATCAAGGACGAGATCAAGCACTACTACTACCGCGGGCTATCCCAATGGGAACGCGAGCCAGGCTACCTGCGGGACACCTGCCTTGCCGCGCAAGACGAGTTCAAGGCATACCTGGACTACTTCCGGGTCCCCTACGACCCCGCGAGGTAACGCACGGGAGGGCATCCCGCGGATGCGCGCGCATGCAAGATCGAACCGGGCGTTTTTTGAACAGGGGGCCCATGTCCAAACGTGGGGTTCGCCGGGTGCGTGCGACGCATCACCTCATGGAAGATCTGGCGCGTTCTGCCACGAAAACATACGGTGTGCACGTCGTTCGAGCTCGAGTGGCACGAAAACGCACGGTATGCACGCGGGAAAGCAGCGAAACACGTGCACAGCGTGCGATTCTGTGGCAGAACCTCCTCGGTTTTTCATGAGCAGCAAGGGTTGGGGTGGAAGAGGTTGAGCCTGTGCTGCTAGGGGCGAACGCACCAGGTCGCCCATGGTGAAACGGCGAGGGTTCGTGCCGTGCGCGAGATGGGCCCGCCGCGTGGCCGAGCGTGCTTTGCACGCGCAAGCGCCTGCGGGCGAATTCCTAAAAACCTGCCACCGGCAGGTTTTCTTGACGGAATTCCACTTCGCAGTTCGATTCTCCGCTGCGAACTTGAGGGCACAAAAAAGCAGGTCCGTTAATG
>CACXFZ010000094.1 GCA_902767025.1 uncultured Coriobacteriaceae bacterium | reverse complement strand
TCGCAATGTGCCTGGCCCCTTCAGAATCCTCCACGGCATACCACTGCCCGTCGAACTTCGGAATGACGTAGGAAGAATTGGTCTTGGTCATGTAGTCCTCGGAGGAATCGCCCGTTGCGTCGGAAGCTGCGCTGCCGTAGAAGGCCATGGCGGGGTTTTTGAAGGGCTCGACCGCCGTTCCTGCCGTTACGGTCAGGACCGGAACGTCGACGACGCGCTTTGGCGTGTCGGCCACGTCGATGCGGTAGCGATCCGTCCCGTCCTTGGACTCCGTCTTAAGGGATACTTTGCCATTGCTCAGGACTTCCTTGCGCTGGATGCCTATGATCCCGCTCAGCCACGCCTCGACGTCCCTGTCGCTGGCCTCAAACGCCTTCGAGATGTACTCCCATCCCCTCTTGATGTGCTCGGATTCTTGGGACCTGAGGTAGGCGAGGACCCTGTCGTAGTCGATCTCGTCGGGGGCGCAACCGCCTTCTGCGAGGCTCGACACGGCAACGCCGGCGTTGCAGATCAGCTCGTAGTCGAGAACTGCCTGCAGGTACGTCTCGAGCAGCTCCCTCTCCGTCGAACCCTCCTCGTACGCCCCGGACAGCTCTCCCATCGCCTGGATGTAGAAGGCCACCTCGCCGGAAACGTCGCCTTCGGAGGGGTTGTTGAAGGCGAAGATGCTCAAGCCGCTTGTCGGGGATTTCGCGCCCCTTGCCTCTATGCCCCCCTCGTCGCTTCTGCCGAAGAACACGTGCGCTTCGTCCGACCTCGACGTGTGCCTCGAATAGACGATGCCCTCATCATGCAAGATGCTCTGGATCTCGAGTGCCGTTGCCGTGTAGGCGTTCAGGAACCCCGGCTCCTGCCAATCGGATTCGTACAGCCCGATTCCGAGCTGCTCCACCACGGTCGCAAAGTCCTGCAGGTTGACAAGGGCGAAGTGGTACGCGTCTTTTGGAACGCGGATTTCGTCGTAGAAGCTCCCGGCCGTCGCCTCCGCCCTCATCTGCCTTGCAATCGCCAGCAGCTTGCCCACGACCCCGCTCTGCTTGAGCCTGTTCGCGTCGACCACGCAATAGGTGTCCGAAGGGCCTACCGATACCTTGTCCGGGTTCTCGTCGTAGTAATCGGCGAAAAGATCCACGAGCTTGCGTCCCAGCTCCCAGGCGTCCATACCGGGGTCGGTTGCGAGGAAATCGAACAGCGCCGTGTAATCGACCGTGGCGTGCGGGTCGATGTCTGCCGACCCGAGGTAGTAGTCCGTGCAATCCGACAAGGCGAGCGCCGTTTCGAAGTTGCCCATCATGCAGCAGTCGAAGTCGACGAAGTCGAACTTGCCGCCGCCTGCGCAAACGTCGCTTCCCGAGATCGCCTGCCGCAGTTCAAGCACGGACAGAGTCTCGCCCGGGTTTTCGGTGTCGTGGTCATCGAAGCCATAGCCGCCTTCAGGGCCCTCGCCATGGTCGTTGAGGATAAGGTCGTACTTTCCCGCCGGCGCGATGGCATGGGCGTAGTTGATGAACTTCCGCAACGTGTCCGGGTCGCTCATGAGCTCCTCTTCGGACCTTTTGGCATCGGCCCCGTCACCGCTCACGCCGTCGCCGTCCAACAGCCGCAAGTAGCCGCCGTCATTGGCCCCATGCACTTCCCAGACCTGGTTGTACTCGCTGCTGATCTCGGTCAGCGTGCCGGGGTTGCCGTCTTTGTCCCGCAGGTAGCTAGCCTCCAGATGCCATTTGAGCGAGCCGCCTGTCATGACAATGATGCGAAAACCGCTGCGATCGAACTTCGACGCCATGTATTCCTTGAGCATGGCAGTGAGCACGGGGGTTTTCTCCTCGGAGGCGGCGCCATCCAGGTAAATCATGATGGTGCGAGCGGGCTTGTTGTCGTTGCCAAGAGACAGGGTCGTTGGAGCAGTTCCTTTGCCGTCATCCGCAAGAGCAGCGGACGAATGAACGCCGCACAGGATTACCGCGGCAACTGCGAGCACCAGGCTCACAACGATTAAGGACCGCTTCGTGATTGCTGCATTTCTGGAGTTCATGCGAAAGCCTCCTTGCGTGAGAATTGCCAGACCACATTGTCTCATTCTAGTCACTTGTACACTTCGCGTATCTTGGTATTCCCGGGGTCGGCGTCACGTTCTGTGACGCTTACGGTCATGGCTTCTGTTCGGATGATACACCAGAACCGACCCCCTGTATC
>CACXFZ010000093.1 GCA_902767025.1 uncultured Coriobacteriaceae bacterium | reverse complement strand
CTGACCAGGCAGTTCCTGCACTCCTATGCGCTCACCTTCGACCATCCGCGCACGGGCGAGACCCTTTCGTTCCTGGACGGTCTGGCACCGCGTCTGTCCGAGGCGCTCGACTCGATAGCCGAGCGCAGCATGGGCAGGACCGTATACGGCGAGGAACTGTTCGCATCCCTGGCCGACGCCACGGTGCAAGACGCATCGCTCGAAGCGGACATGATGGCGGCACTGCCATGAGGGACGCGCGCGACCCGCTCGGCGTGATCCTGGCAAACACGGGCACGCCCGCCTCGCCCGACCCCGACGACGTCGAAGCCTACCTGCGGCAGTTCCTGATGGACGAGCGCATACGGCAGCTTCCACTGCCGTTGTGGCGCTTTCTGGTGTTCAAGCGGATCCTTCCCACCAGAAAGCACAGCTCCTCGAAGCGCTACCAGGCCATCTGGACCGACGAGGGCTCTCCGCTCCTGGTGCAGATGAACGGGCTGGCCGCACGCGTGCAGGCGCTCTTCGACGAGCAACCCGATTCCCCCGTGCGCATCGCCGTCGGCATGAGCTACGGCAGCCCCTCGATCGAAACCGCGCTCGAACAGCTGCGGCAGGAGGGCTGCACGCGCATCATGCTGCTTCCCCTCTACCCGCAAAGTGCGTATTCTCCCACCTACGCCGTCATCGACGCCTACGAACGCGCCACAAGCGCTTGCCCCTGGATGCGCGATTCGATCGTCGTGAAGGACTACCACGACAACCGTCTCTACATCGAAGCGATCGCCCAGTCGATACGCGACGCCGGGTTCGACCGCGCCTCCGACGACCTGATCCTGATGTCGATGCACGCGATCCCGCTCAAAGACGTGAAGGACGGAGACACGTACCTGGACCAGACGAGTCGCACGGCAGAGCTTGTTGCGAAAGAGCTTGGCGTCGACGACTCGCGCATCACCGTTGGATTCCAAAGCGTGTTCGGCCGCAACCAGAACGCCTGGTCGGGCCCCTTGTCGCGCGACATCCTGCAAGCCTGGAGCATCGTCTGCCAGCAGAAGGTGTTCTTCGTCTGCCCGGGGTTCGCCGTCGACTGCCTGGAGACCCTCTACGACATCCCCTTCGAGATGTGCCCCGCTCTGGAAGGGGAGGGGGCGACGCTTGACGGAGCGGAGCGCTTCAGATGGGTGCCAAGCTTGGGGACGAGCGATGCGCATGCGCGTATAATCAAGGACGTCATCGAAAGCGCCTGGAAGGATTGATCATGTGCGCCCGACAGAAAACCGTGCTCATCGGCGTCACCGGCTGCATCGCCGCCTACAAGTCATGCGAAATCGTGCGCGCGTTCCAGAAGAGGGGAGTGCGCGCGAAGGTCGTGATGACCGAGCACGCCACCGAGTTCGTAGGGCCGACGACGTTTCGCGCGCTTACGCGCGAGCCGGTTGCCGTAGGGCTGTTCGACGAGCCGGGTTCCCCCATCCACCACATCTCCCTGGCCCAGGAGGCCGACTTGATGCTGATCGCGCCATGCACGGCCAACGTCATCGCCAAGCTGGCCCAGGGCATCTGCGACGACCTTCTGACCACAACCGCCCTGGCCACGAAGGCCCCGTTGGTGATTGCGCCGGCGATGAACGTGAACATGTACGAGCATGCGGCAACGCAGCGCAACATGCAGATCCTGCGCGAGCGTGGCTGCCATTTCATCGAACCCGACGAAGGCTTCCTTGCCTGCGGCGACACGGGAAAGGGGCGTCTGGCCGACATAGGCGAGATCGTGGATGCCTGCCTGGAAATCCTCGAGGTCGAGCAGGACATGGCGGGCCTGAACGTCTTGGTGACGGCAGGCCCCACCCAGGAGCCCATCGACACCGTCCGCTGCATCACGAACCACTCCAGCGGCAAGATGGGCTATGCGATCGCCGAGGCTGCCGCAGCGCGCGGCGCCCAGGTCCACCTTATCAGCGGCCCGGTGAGCATCCCCGAGCCGCAGGGTGTGCAGGTGCACCGGGTGACCACGGCCCAGCAAATGCTCGAAGCATCCCAGGAACTGGTCGACGGGTGCGACATCGTCGTCTGCACGGCCGCCGTGTGCGACTTCAGGCCAGCTGCTCCGGCATCGCGCAAGCTGAAGAAGGGCGACGGCACCAGCGAGCTCGAGCACATCGAGCTTGTGCAGAACCCCGACATCCTGGCCACCCTGGCGTCGTGCGAGGGAAGGCGCGCCATCGTGGGCTTCGCCGCCGAGACCGATGATGTCGTGGAATACGCGAAGGGCAAGCTTGCGTCGAAGCGCGCCGACCTTATCGTCGCGAACGACGTAAGCGAGGGGAAGGTGTTCGGATCCGAGCGCAACGAAGTGTGGCTCGTGACCGCCGAAGGGGAGGAACATGTCCCTGAAATGGACAAGGTTCATCTGGCTGATGTGGTTTTAGATAAAACTTTATCGCTTTATGACTTGAAAATGGCCTAGCTTACGATTACTATTGCTTGGCTGCCTGAAAGCAGCATATCGGGTTGTGGCGCAGTTTGGTAGCGCACTTGACTGGGGGTCAAGGGGTCGCAGGTTCAAATCCTGTCAACCCGACCAGAATCGCAAAACCGCTCCTTCGGGAGCGGTTTTTCGTTTTGCTTGGGCTACATGATTTGACTACCGCGTTCATTTGGGTTAATGGACAAAACGTGTTGATGATTTTGTCCATTAACCCAGGTCAATCCCTAAAAAAGTGCCCTCAAAGTTGTTTACTGGAACTTTGAGGGTGGACAAAACGTGTTGATGAATTCATCTATAACCCCAGGTCAGACAGCATAAAATCGCCCTGAAAGTTGCCCGCGGGACAATATCGGGCATGAACACCGTGAAATGCCCTGTGTGCGGGGGCAAGATGGTACGGAACGGCAGGACTGCTGCAGGATCGCAGCGATGGCTTTGCAAGTCCTGCAGGGCGACCGAGACGCACAGAATCGATAACTCCGCAAAGCAACTCCAATCGTTTCTTTCTTGGCTTTTGTCCAGGAAGCGTCAGGCGGACATGCCCGGTGGCGGCAGAACCTTCAGGAGGAAATGCTCGAGGTTCTGGGAAGTGTGGCCACTACCGCCGCTTGTCGATGAAATCTTCCATTTCGTCTACGTCGATGGCATATATCTGGCGCGCAACGTCGTGGTGCTAATCGCCTACAGCGGCAAGCACGTACTCGGGTGGTACCTGGCCAGAAGCGAAAACTCTAAAGCCTGGGCTGCGCTGCTCTCGCGCATCGCCCCACCCGATGTGGTGGTGACTGATGGAGGCTCTGGCTTCGAGAAAGCGCGGAAAAGAATCTGGCCAAACACCAGGGTGCAAAGATGCACCTTCCATGCCTTCTGCCAGGTGCGCCGCTACACCACTTCTCGCCCAAAGCTCCAGGCAGGAGCCGAGTTGTTAGATATCGCACGTGCTCTTCTTAGAGTCGAGAAGCAAAAGGACGCGGAGCTGTGGGCTGAGATGTATCTGTCTTGGTGCGAGAGGTGGAACGAGTTCTTGTCAGAGCAAACACTTGACGAGGAAACGGGCAAATGGCGATGGACGCACGAGCCTCTTGTGAAGGCTAGGTCATCGCTTAATAGCCTCGCCAACAAGAACGTTTTGTTCACCTACCTCGACAAGCAGCTGACATCGGAAGGAAAAATACCAGCTACAACAAACCCGATAGAAGGCGGAGTCAACGCGCAGCTGCGGGCGATGCTAAGAGACCATAGAGGACTTCCCACCCTGCGCAGGATCAAGGCCGTGTTCTGGTGGTGCTACATGCACATCGAGTGCCCCCTGCCTGCATCCGAGATCCTGGAGGTCATGCCGACCGATGACGACATAGAAGCTGAATACCAAGCCATCTCCGACGAGGAAAGAAGAGGGGCCTCAATCCCTCGATGGGGCGATGCTGTCGTGTGGTCTGAGTTCCATCGCAGCGACCCGTGGAGGCATGACTGGGACTAAGAGTCCATCAACACGTTTTGTCCGCTAACCCCAATTCGGGACACCTGGACGAACTCAGCTGACTCTTCGACCACATGCACGACGTGGCGAGCCTTGCGGAACCTGCCAGGTTGACCGCTGCTGCAGCT
>CACXFZ010000092.1 GCA_902767025.1 uncultured Coriobacteriaceae bacterium | reverse complement strand
TGCATGCCATAACCCAAACAATCAGGAAGGAGCGGCAGCTAGCTCACCTTCAGCACGATGTAGGTGTTGAGCGAGCCCGTGCGGCCGTCGGCCTGGAAGCGGTCGGCCACGTCCACGTACACGGGCAGGTCGGCCAGCAGCTCGTCGACCTCGTCGGGCGTGAAGTGGTGGCAGTAGCGCCAGGTGTTCTGCGCGTTCTGCCATCCCAGCAGCCAGTCGCCCTCGTCGAGCTGCGCCGGATCGATTCCCAGGGTCTGCAGCGCGCGGGCGTGGCTGTCGTGCGCGCGCTGGGCCAGCTCGTCGCTTTCCATGAAATGCCAGAACGACGCCACCACATGGCCGCCGGGGCGGGTCGTGCGGATAAGCGTGTCGAGCAGCTGGGTGCGGTACTGCCGACCGGGCACGTGGTGCATCAGGCCGAAGCACACCGACAGGGCGCAGGCAGGCGCTTCGAGTGCTTGGGCCAGGTCGGCCCCGTGCACCAGGCGTCCAAGCACGTCGAGCTTCTGGAACCGCACGTAGGGAAAGTCGTTTGCCAGCACCTCTTCGCCGGGCAGCAGCAGCTCGCAGTTGTCCACGGCGAAGCACTCGATCTGCGCGGCGGGCATCATGTCGTGCAGGTAACGCTCGAAACGCAGGTTGCCGCAGCCCACGTCGAGCACCGTCAAGGGCGCTTCCCGGGCATAGAGCGCCGCGGTCTGGGCGGACTCCAGGCAGCGTTGCCACCCCGCCCAGGCACCCTGGCGCGTGCGCGAGAACTCGTCGGCCTGCGCCGCGTAGAAGTCCTCGGTGATCTTGCACATCAGTTCTGCCGTTTCCCTGTTCATGCCCCTATTGTACTTCGCATTGGCACGCAACTGGGGACGTGTTTCCGTTTAGGCACCAGCCTGTTTTCACATAGGCGTACAATGGAGGGCATGAAGAAGGTTGACGCACAGATCATCGAGCATCTGGAAACGGTTGGGCCGTATTTCAAGAACCAGCTGATACTCCCCTTCGACGGCGGCGAATTCGGCGTATGCCGCGACGCCAGCCCCGCGGTTGCCGCACGCGTGGTGCGCGAGATGCCGGGGCGCTTCAGCTACCAGCAGGCCTGCGATTTTCTGGATTACCACGCCTGCGACGGCTACGTCAACGTCGACGTGGTGGTCGAGGAGCTGCTAAAGAAGACCACCTGCACCCGCGAGGAGCGCGACGAGATGATCATCGCGCATGGCAGCGAGAAGATGGCCGCACCGATCTACCAGCGCGAAGAAGAGCAGTACCGCAAGCAACAGGCTGCCGCCAAAGCCGCTGCACAGGCCGCCCGAAACCGCAAGAAGCCCGCACCCTCCTTCTTCGGCATGCTCCTGGGGGCAGCCACGGGAAATGCCATGTCCGAAGGTTTCGCAGGCAGGGACGCGGCATCCGGCGAGCCCGCGTTCCAGGATTTCAACAATGCCTGGGGGTCGAACAACGACCACAACTGGAGCGCCGATGGAGACACCCAATGGGACAGCCACGGCGACGGCCTGCCCAGCGGCGAGTAATGAGCGCGCAGCGCAAAGCTTGCAACTAGATTCATAATTGTATTATCATGTACGTACAATTGTCGTACAAGTTTGCAAGGAGCTCTCATGGCAACAGCATCTCTCGGAAAGGCAGGCAGCAGGATGGAGCTTCGTTTGGAGGCAGCCCGCAAAGCCCGCTATGAAGAGGCGGCGACCCTGAAAGGGCAGACGCTCACCCAATGGACGCTCGCGAACCTGGATGCCGCTGCCGACAAGACGTTTGAAGAAGCGCGTGTAACTCGGTTGGCACAAGAGGACTTTGACGCCTTCTGCCAGCTGCTTTCCCAACCTATGCCTGAAGCAGCAAAGCGCCTGCTGGCTCAGGATGCACAATGGGCGTAGAAGGACGGTTCACGAAACCCGAGCAGCTTGCCGACGGGGCGACGCTTGCGGGTTTTCACAGCGGATTGTCCGTTGTGGATTCGTGGGCAGCCGGCCATGCACACCTAGCCAAGAAGCGTGGCAGCGCCGTCGTCTATGTCTCGTATACAGCCGATCTTTCCCTGGCAGCAGGCTTTTACACCCTGAGCACCCATGCAGTGGAACGTGCAAGCGTGGCGGGAGGTTGGCTCAAACGAAACGTACCCGAACAAGTGCCCGCTATCTTGCTAGGAATGCTAGGCGTCGACGAACGCTTTCAAGGCCAAGGGCTGGGCTCGGCATTGCTTGCAGATGCCATCGCAAAGTCGCTGACCATCGCAGACTCGATTGGCACGAAAGCGATGATCGTCGATCCCGCATCCGAATCCGCTCGGTCTTTCTACGAAGCACACGGATTTGCCCTGGTGCCAGGCTCGCAGCGTATGTATTTGCCGCTGAAGCTGTAAACGCAACGCCAAACGTGTCAGAGGCGTCCGCAGAGTCGCACATACCTGCGCATCGCGTTACTCAGGCAACGTAGGTGTAGTATCCTCTTAGGTGCTGCCTGGGCTTGAAGGATTACCCGGCGGCAACGAGGACAGACCCGCACGGGGATGCACAGGAGGACCGATGTCTGAATTCAACCTGGTAACGTTCGCGTTGACGTTTTTCGGCATCGCGGCGATTGGCTTTCTGATCGTGACCGTGCGCAGGCTGCGCTTCACCAAGTCCGCACGCACACGGCTGCTGGAAGGGTCGTGGGTCCCCGTGGAGGACCTGGAGCCCATGGACGAGGACGAAGAAGACCACGGGTGCTACATCATCCTGGAGTTCGACCACCCCGTGACCGACGGCGACTTCAGCACGTACCGCAACGCCTATGTGGGCAAATCCGACCAGGCGCACAACCACGCACGCGCCCGCGCCGAGGCAATCGCCGCCAACGAGGACGCGGAAGGCGCAGACGTGGGCGACCGCCACTTCTACGTGCAGGTGCGCTCCTACCACAAGGACGACACATTCAACATGGGACGCACCATCGTCAAGGTGCTCAAGGCCGAGCGGGAAGAGAACCTGGACTAGGGCCGAGCGTTGCGGCCACGCTAACACGGGCTCGCGGACCTACCACACGAACGGGATCAGGCGCTTGGTCGTTTCCTTGTACGTGCGGTACTCGTCGCCGAAGTCCTGCTCGAGCCGCTGCTCTTCGCGCGCAACCTGCACCGCCATGATCAGCGCATAGGCCACGAACACGGCCAGCGCACCCGCCGAGCCCAGCAGGACCACCACACCCACGTAGTAGAGCAGCACGCCCAGCAACATGGGATTGCGGCAGATCGCATACGGGCCCTTGGTCATGAGCACGCTCGTGCGGGAAGCCACCTGATGGTTGAAGGCATCCATCGGGTTGCCCTTCCCCACCCGCTTCATGTACACGATCGACCACACGCTCAGCCCCAAGCCGGCCAACGCCAAGATGGCGCACAGGGCCACACGCGCGAACGTGGGATGCACGCCGCCCGACGCCAACCACATGATGACGGGCACCACGACCACGAACAGCGTAAAGCCAACCGCGTACCCGACGATTTCCCGCTTGCCTTCCATCGCTGGCCGCCTACCCTGCCTTTCCATGCCAGTAACCTCGCGGCATGCACTCTCGCCATCTTAGCGTAGCACGGCCATGTCCGCAGGGTGGCGAGCCGCTGTGCGAAGGTGAGCATATAATGGCCTCATGAAAGAGCTGCTTGCAGACATCGTCGAGGAAGTGAAGCGCACCGGCCCGCTGGATGCCAAGCGGCTGGACCGCATCATCCAGAACCACAACCGGCGCTTCCCCGACCCGCACAAGCACTTCGCCAAGAAGATGCTCTGGCCCGCGTACCTGGGAATCAAGGAGCGCGACCCCGACACCTGGAGCGCCTGGTGCATCGACGATGCGACCGAGCAGGCGCTGGCGCGCACAGTGCGCATGAAACCCCGCCGCACGGCTTCGGGCGTAGCGACCGTCACCGTCATCACCAAGCCCCACCCCTGCCAGGGAACGTGCGTCTTCTGCCCCAACGACGTGCGCATGCCGAAAAGCTACCTGCACGACGAGCCCGCCTGCCAGCGGGCCGAGCGCAGCTTCTTCGATCCCTATTTGCAGATGGCGTCGCGCCTGCACGTGCTCGACCAGATGGGCCACGCCATCGACAAAGTGGAGGTCATCGTGCTCGGCGGCACGTTTTCCGACTACCCGCAGCCCTACCGGCTGTGGTTCGTCCACGAGCTCTTCCGCGCACTCAACGAAGCGGGCACGCCGGCAGCGCAGGCGAGCATGCAGGAACGCAGGACCCTGTACGAGCAAGCGGGCATCGCAAGCGACCCTGCCGTGCTCGAGGAGCAAACGGCCGCCATCCAGCAACGCGTCGACAAAGGACGCGAGACGTTCAACCAGGCCATCCGCGAACTCTACGGCCCCGCAAGCCCGTGGGAGCGCGTAAGCCCCTGGCAGCAGGCCACGCTCGAGCAGGTGGCCGCGCAGCATGCCGCCAACGAGGAGGCGTCGTCGCGCTGCGTGGGCCTGGTGGCCGAGACGCGCCCGAACTGCATCACGCCCGACGAGCTGTGCGCCCTGCGCCAGATGGGATGCACGAAGGTGCAGGTGGGCGTGCAGAGCACATGCGCCGAAGCGCTGGCGGACTCCCACCGCCCCACCAGCCTTGCCACGATGGAAAACGCCTGCGAGCTGCTGCGTGCCTTCGGGTTCAAGAGCCACCTGCACATCATGGCGAACCTGCCCGGACGCACGGCCGAACAGGACAAGGATGACTACCGCACGCTGATGCAGCATCCCGCCCTGCAGCCCGACGAGGTGAAGGTGTATCCCTGCGTGCTGATACCGGGAACCGAACTCGAGCAGCTGCACGGCCAGGGCGCATGGAAGCCCTACGACGAAGAAGATCTCGTGGACGTGCTGGCTTGCAACGTGCTGGCAACGCCGACGCACACGCGCATATCGCGCATGATCCGCGACTTCAGCGCCGAGAGCATCGCCGCGGGAAGCAAGAAGGCGAACCTGCGCCAGCTGGTGGAAGACGAAGTGCAGCGCCGATGCCACACCAACGGGCTCCGGGTGCGCGAGATGCGAATGCGGGAAGTGGGCACGCAGGACGTGGACGGCAGTGCGCTGGCACTGGAATGCGAGACCTACCGGACGACCAACACCTGCGAGCACTTCCTGCAATGGGTCGACCCTGCGGGCACGCTCGCCGGGTTCCTGCGCCTGTCGCTGCCGGATGCATCCTACGTGCACGCGCACGAAGGCGAGCTGCCCGAACAGGTGGGGCATGCGATGATCCGCGAGGTGCACGTGTACGGCAGGATGGCCCGCCTAGACGGCGACGGCGAACGCGGAGGCGCACAGCATGCCGGTCTGGGACGCGCGCTGATCGAGCGGGCATGCGCCATCGCACGCGACGCCGGGTACGAGCGCATCAACGTGATCAGTGCCGTGGGCACCCGTGCCTACTACCGCTCGCTGGGGTTTGCGGACGCGGGCCTGTACCAGCAGAAGCCCCTGCCCTAGCGGGAGCCCGAAACCCTAGTTCAGCACCTGCTTGATCGCAGCCAGGAACTCGGGGTACTCCTCGAAGGCGGGGATGTCGGGGTTGTCCGCGATGATCTCGGGCGTGGAGCGGAACAGGAAGCCGGCGCGGCTTGCCTTGATCATCCTCAGGTCGTTGAAGCTGTCGCCCGCCGCAATCGTCTCGAAGCCCGCCGTCTGCAGGGCACGTACCGTGGTGTACTTGCTGTCCTGGACGCGCATGCGGTACCCCGTGATCTCGCCCGATTCGGCCACTTCCAGCTCGTTGCACATCAGCATCGGCCAGCCCAGCTTGCGCATCAACGGCTTGGCGAACTGCGCGAACGTGTCGCTCAGGATGATCACCTGCGTGCAGGAGCGCAGCTCGTCCAGGAATTCCTTGGCACCCGGCAGCGGGTCGATGCGCTCGATGGTCTGCTGGATCTGCGGCAGACCCAGGCCATGCTCGCGCAGCTTGTCCATGCGGAAGTTCATCAGCTTGTCGTAGTCGGGTTCGTCACGCGTGGTGCGCGACAGCTCGGGGATGCCGCTCTCTTCGCTGAACGCGATCCAGATCTCGGGTACGAGCACGCCTTCCAAATCCAGACATACGATGTCCATTGAGTGCCTCCTTGCACGCTTGGCTTACGGGATGATGGCCGTGGAGTTGGTGTCCACGGTGGACGGGTCGCCGCCGCTGTCGACCACCGCCATCACGTTGGCCCAGCCTTGCGGGTTGTCGTAGCACAGCCACTGGCCGTCGGCGTCGGCGCGCGGGCCGCCGATCGTGGGGCCAGAGCCGCTGTACATCGTGGTGCCAGGCCCGCCGGCGAAAGCGACCCCCAGACCGATCAGGTCGAAAGTCTTCAAGTCAGTGTCGACGCATTCGGCGACGTTGAGCACGGCACCGGGAACCTCGTAGAACGGCCTCTTGAACGTTTCGCGCAAGACGGCCTTGGCCAGATCGCGCACCGAGCTCTGCCTGTTGGCGTCCTGGTCGTCGCCGTATTCATGGCGCGCACGCGCGACAGCTTGCGCCTGCTTGCCGTTGAGCTTCTGCTCGCCCGCGCTCACGTAGATCATCTCGCCGGTATCGGCGTCTTCCACGGCGAAGTCCAGGGGCACGTCCATGGTGATGCCGCCCAGCGAATCCACGACCTTCTCGAAGTCGGATATGCGCACTTCCACGATGTGGGCAATGGGCACGCCGGTGAGCTCGGACACCTTGCGGATCGAGTACGCCGCCCCGCCCACCGTGTAGCATTCGTTGATCTTGCCTATGTGCCCGTCGTCGAACACCACCGGCGTGTCGCGCGGGATGGACAGCATCGTGATCAGGTTGTTCTTCGCGTCCACACGCACCAGGATCATCACATCCGTGCGCTCGCCTTCGCCCGATCCCACGACCCTGTCGACGGTGCTTTCGCCGTCGCGTTTGTCGGAGCCGAGCACCAAGACGTAGTACGGCTCGCCCGCCACGGCGGAGGTGAGGGCGCCGCGCACGGCATCGCTCTCGCCCGAGGCAAGCGACAGGATGCTGTCGAGCCTGCCGGTGTAGACGAAGAACGCCACGACCACGACGATGAGCAGGAACAGGAGCGTCTTGAGGATCTTGGAGAGGATGCCGCCCTTCTTGCGGGCATGGCCCTGGTTGTAGTAGGCCGCGTCCATGTAGCCCTGGTTGGCGGGGTACCCGTTGAAGAAGGGGCTGTCGTCGTAGGGGTTGAATTGCGGCTCGGTGTATTCGGGAGCCGGTGTGTACTGGTTGCGCACGAAGTCCTGGCGGCGGCGCTCGTAGTCAGCCTGCGCCTGGTCGGACGTCGGAGTCTGCTTGGCATGCCGCGGTGCGTTCGCCATGGTGGTCTCACTCCCTGATTCTGTAGCACCCTTCTGGTCCGAAGGCATCCAATTATACCGAACGCGATAAGGCAGTCTCTGCAATTCCAGCATCCCTACACGTGGCCCGTGCCGCAGGGGCCGTGCGCATGCCGAGCGCGTGCCGGGGAGACGGTTTCGCCGAATGATAGAATGCCAGCATGCCCAAAGCGCTTCTGAACATAGCGGCTTCCTGCATGAACGGCATCTACCGACGCCAGTGCAAGTGCCATGCGCGACGCCCCCTGGCGCTGTTCCTGTCCCGCCAAACCGACGAGCCCAGCTACGACTACCGGCAGCTGGCCGCGCAGGTGGAGCAGCTCGGATGGGAAACCGCCATGCTCGTGCGCAAGGTGCGGCTGCGCAACCTGCCCGCCTACTGCATCCATGTGCTCAAGCAGCTGAAGCTGATGGCCCAGGCGCGCGCCGTGGTCATCGACCGCTACGACCCGGTCATCAGCCTGCTCGACCTGGAATGCGAAGCATCCCCCGCAGCCGACGCGGGCAGCAGCGCCACCGGGATCGCCCCGTACCGCTCCTTTCCCACCGCACCGGTCGTGGTGCAGGTCTGGCACGCGTTCGGTTCCTACAAGTACTTCGGGTTCCAGAGCATCGACACCCCGGAAGGCCATAGCACGTCGTTTTTCGACGAATGGCGCATCCACCGGAACTGCTCGTGGATCGTGTGCTCGGGCGAAGCAAACCGCGGGCCCTTCGCCCAGGCGTTCAACGTGCCCGTCGAGCGGGTAGTCTGCGCCGCCCGTCCCGAGTACTTCGAGCTGAAGGCCATGCGCGACGCGCGCGGCGATGCGCCCGGCAAGGAGCGAACCCAGGTGCTTGTCGCCCCCACGCTGCGCTACGACGCCGATTCGCCCCACCCGCTGCGCGATCTGGAGCAGCACCGGCAGGAAATAGAGCAGGCAAGCGGCGTGCGCACCTCGTGGTCGTTTCATCCCCTCGAGCAGAACCAGGACGCGCCGGGCAACGTCTCGCAGCTGCTGATGGACGCGGACATCGTGGTCACCGACTACTCGTCGATCGTCTACGAAGCCTACCTGCTTGAAACCCCGGTGCTCTTCTACGTCGCCGACATCGAGGCCTTCCGCACCTCGCCCGGGTTGAACATCGACCCCACGCACACCTGCCCCGGCCTGTGCGCGCGCACGCTCGACGAGCTGACTGCGCTGATCGCGCGAGTGCGCACGGACGAAGGGCGCGCCTGGGCCCTCGAGCAGTTGGAATCCTTCGCTTGCGGGGCGTTTGCAGACGACCCCGACCCGCAGGCGCTGGCATCGCTTGTCGTGAACGGCTCGCCCGCCTAAACGGCGGCGCCCGAACTCCTAGTCTTCCTGCGCCAGGCGCACAACCAGGCTGTGGATGGCACGTGCGCTGTTGAAGTTCTCGGGAACGATGTCCTTGGCCGACACGGTGATGTCGAACTCGTCGGAAATGGCATTGATGATGGCGATGATGTCGAACGAATCCAGGTGCTTGCCGTCCACCAGGTCGGTGACCGTGTCGTAGTCGATGTCTTCCTCGACGTCCTGCAGCAGCTCTACCACGTCTTCGTAGGTGATGTCATCCATGTCGCATTCCTTTGCACTCGGCGGTATGCAAGCATGGTATCACGCCCAGCGCCTGCCACCTGCGCAAACCGCGGGATGCGCTTAGCGCAGCTGGGCAAGCGCGCTGCGGTCGACCTTGCCGTTCTTGTTCAGCGGCATCTGGTCGAGCTGCACCGTCTTGTTCGGAACCATGTACGAGGGCAGCTTGTCCTTCAGGAACGCCACCAAATCGTCCTTGGCCACCTCGCCTGTATAGAACAGCCTGATGCGCTTGCGCGCGTCGTCGTAGAGGCAGATGGCGCGGCTGACGCCCGCAAGTTCCTGGGCGACGTGCTCGATCTCTCCCAGCTCGATGCGCTGCCCCATGTGCTTGATCTGGTGGTCGGCCCGGCCCAGGAACATCAGCTCGCCCGCTTCGTTCCAAAACCCCAAATCACCGGTACGGTAGATGCGCCCCGTGCCGTCAACCGGATTGACGGTGAAGCTTTCGGACGTGCGCACCGGGTCGTGGACGTAGCCCAAGGCCACCCCGCTTCCGCCGACGCAGATCTGCCCCTGCTCGCCGGGTTCCGTCACCAGCGCGTCCTGCTCGTCGAGCAGCATCACCTGCGCATGGGCAAACGGCCGTCCCACCGGCAACACGTCGCCGTCGAAGCCGGCCGGCACGATCCAGTAGGTGCAGTTGCAGGTGACCTCGGTGGGTCCATAGACGTTGGCGAACGTCGCATCGGGCAGCGCAGCCTGCCATTTCCGCAGGTGCTTGGGCGGCATGACCTCGCCGCTGAACACCACCAGCCGCACCGTGTCCGGCGTGCGGTACTCGAACCCGCCAAGCGTGGTCACGAAGCACATCGCGCTCACCGCCCAGGTGCATACCGTCACCTGGCGCTCGCACAGGTAGTCCATCAGCTGCACCGGCACGCTGAAGTACTCGCGCGGAATCAGGTGCACCGACGCGCCGGTGGCCAGGCCGCCGTAGATGTCCTTGACCGACACGTCGAAGTCGAACGGCGCCTGGTTCGCGATGCGGTCGCGCGCCGTGATGCCGAACACATCGACGAAATACGAGATGAAGTCGATGACCGAGCCATGGCTGACGGCCACCCCCTTTGGCACGCCCGTCGAGCCGCTGGTGAAGTTCACGTAGAGCGCGTCGCCGCGGCCCGGCTGCACCTGCTCGAGCAGCTCGTCTGCATTCGCGTCGCCTTGCCCGCCTGCGCGCAGCGAGGCGATGTCGCACACCTCGTACGGCGTGCCATCCAGCATCTGGGCAGCGTGGTCGTAAAACGCCGCGTCGGACACCACCGCGCACGGCTGCAGCACGTCGAGCATCGCATGCAGACGCGCTGCGGGCTGGCGCACGTCGAGCACGCTGTAGCAGCACCCGGCCCGGGCGGCACCCAGCATGCCGGCCAGCACGTCCACGCTCTTTTCCGCATAGAAGGCGACAATGCTTCCCGGCGCCCACTGGCGGGCGACGCTGCGGGCGATCGAGCGCACGGCCCCGTGCAGCTCGGCGAAGGTGCAGCGGTTAGTCGCATCGGCGCACGCCACGGCGTCGGGCGTGCGCTGCGCGCGCTCATCAAGCCACTCGAGCACGTTTTCCATGCCAGCATCCTCTCTTGTTGGCGCCGATTGGGCGTCCGTGCGGCGTTGCGGGAAGCTCCCCTTGCAAGGCAGCTAGTATACCGCGGTGAATTCGCGGTAGTGCTCGAACGGCTCGCTGGAGCCGGCCACGCGCACGTTCACGCGCAGCTTGCAGGTGCCATGCGACGCAGGTGCGTAGACGAAGTCGGGCGAATCCTGCCAGGTGGCCACCTCGCGCCATCCGTCCCCGTCCTTCTCGCACAGCTGGTAGGACACCTTCACCTGCGATCCGGCGAAGGCGCGCGCATGCACATGCACGCCGTCCGCCTGCGAGCCCACGTCCACGAACACGGCCGAGATGTAGCCGATCGACGCGCGGTACTCGTCAGGCGAGAAGAAGAGCGCCCTGACGTCTTCGCCCTTGTCGCGCTCCACCAGCAGGCGGCCAAGCGCCTGGGAAAACGCGATGCTGCCCTGGTTGCCCAGGTGCGCATAGTCGCAGAACGACTCGGGCGGGATCTGCATCAGCTCCGGGCGCACCAGGTTGAAGTCGTAGTAGTCCACACCCGCGTCGGAGCAGATTGCGGCGATGCGGTCCTGCAGCTTGCAGTACTGGTCGAAGCGGCCGAGCACGTCGTAGACCGGCATGGGCACGCCGACGGCCACCAGGTCGATGCCGCGCTCCTGGCACCATGCGGCGATCTCGCGAAGCATCGCCTCGCTGCGCACGTTCACCTTCGAGATGTCGGCGCGGTCGAAATTCGTCCTGGCCTCGTCGCTGTCGTAGTCGAGCACGCTGTCGCGGTTGCCGCAGCCCCGTCCGCGGTAGATCCACCCCGGCTCGTTGACCTCCGACGCCTTGTACATGCTGGTGCCGTCGAGCTTCATCTTGATGTTCTTCAGCACGCGGTTGGGCTTGGCGGGCGTGTGGTTCGACACCCATGGAAGGAAGCAGTTCAGCGAATTGGGGCCGGTCACGCCGCCCTTGTCGAAGGTCACGTAGCTCCAGGTCTTCGCCGCCTCCAGGGGCCCCACCACCTTCGCGCGCTGCGTCAGGAACACGCTGCCCGGGTTGGGGCGGTCGGTGGTCCAGTTCATCACCTCGGGCGTGAGAGAGAGGACCGCACGCGTGATGCCGTGGTCCTCGTAGGCGGTGCGAATGCCCACGAACGACTCGATCAGCGTCTGCATCGGCGTGCTCATGTTGTACGACACGGCGCCGGCGGCCTCGTCGAACACGTCGGGGTTGAGCGCATGCTGCATCACCGACGAGCCCACCACCACGGTGTCGAGCTGCTCCTGCGCCGTGTAGTCGGTCCACACGAGCTGGCTTTTCGACCCGTAGGGCTCGAACGCGAAGGACATGGCCGCGTTGACCAGCGTCAGGAACACCAGTGCGACGAGCAGCTTGGCCGCAGGGGCGAACGAGCGCTTCGTGCATGTCGCGCTAGAAGTTGGCATACAGGAAGCCCCCTCCCGTAGCGCCCACCGAGAACGACAGGCCCACCATGGCCATCACCAGGCCGTAGAGCGCGAAGCGCAGCGGCGCAGGAGCCGCCAGAATGCGGGCGTTGGCGTCCACGCCGCGCTCGCGCGCCACGCTCACGCAGAACACGATGATGCAGCCCACGAACGCCAGCGCCATGCAGGCGGTGAAGTTGGTCGTGGGATGCATGTGCAGATACGACATGAAGCTTCCCGGGTTGAAGTTCACGATGGTGTTCTTGAACGCCAGCATCAGGTCGCCCGAATCGGCCAGGCGGTCGAAGTAGCGGCCGACGTTGACCAGCGCGAACGTGCGCAGGATGGCGAAAACGCGGTACCCGGCCGAGTCGACGTTGACGTGCAGCACGCGCGACAAGCCCGCGAAGGCCGGCCGCAGCATGTCGGATGCGGCTATCACCACGCCGTTGTACAGGCCCCACAGCACGTAGTGCACCTCGGCGCCATGCCACAGGCCCACCAACAGGAACACCACCACGTTGCCGATGCAGGCGGACAGGGTGCGTCCCACGTGCTTGCCCAGATGCGCCGTGCCCCACTTGTTCAGCTTGAGCAGGCTCGGGCGCACCGCCAGCGGGTAGAACACGTAGTCGCGCATCCAGGTGCCCAGCGTGATGTGCCAGCGGCGCCAGAAGTCGGCCAGCGACGTGGCGAAGTACGGCTGGCGGAAGTTGTCGGCCATCTGGATGCCGAACAGCTGCGACACGCCGCGCACCATGTCGATGCCGCCCGAGAAGTCGCCGTACTGCTGGATCGTGTACAGCAGGATGCCGAAGACGATCACCGAGCCGGGCGTGCCGGTGTCGATGGTGTCGAGCGAGTTCGAGATGATGCTGGCCAGCACGTCGGCGATGGCGTATTTCTTCAGCAGGCCGAAGCCGATGAGCAGCAGGGCGCTGCGGGCGTTCTGCATGTCGAAGGAATGGCGCTCGTAGAGCTGGGTCACCATGTCGTCGAAGCGGTTGATGGGACCCTGGATGAGCTGGGGGAAGTACGACACGAACAGCAGGTAGCGCGCGAAGTTGCGCTCGGGCGGGAACTTGCCGTTGTAGCAGTCGATGACGTAGCCCACCGACATGAAGGTGTAGAACGAGATGCCCAGCGGAAGCAGCAGCTTCGATGCCAGGAAGGTGTCCTGCGCACCCAGGAACCCCAGCAACGTGTTCCAGTACTTCACATAGCCCAGCACCGCGAAGTTCACCACGAGCGCGGCGAGCAGCACCAGCCATTTGCGCCGCTGGAACTGCGCCTTCAGCGCCTTTTTCTGGGCGCGGTCGGCCGCCTGGTCGCGCGCCTCCTTCGACGCCTGGTCCAGCCGCGAGAGCGCCAAGCCCACCAGCCAGGTGGTCAGCGCCGTGAACAGGATGAAGAACAGGTTCTGCCATCCGCACGCGAAGTAGAACCCCATGCTTGCCACAAGCAGCACGACCCACTGCCCCCTGCCTGCGAACCGCCCGACGGCGAAGTACGCCGCAAGCGCGGCGAGCAGGAACAACACGAATTGCAGGGAGTACAGGCTCATAGGCGCATATCCTACCGCAAGCGCGCGGTCGTGGGCAGGCTCGCGGCTCCCCTGCCACAATAAGGGCATGCGCGTGCGGCGCTTCGGTCAGGCCGGCAGCCCGCAGCACGGCCGCATGCGGCAAAGATTGCTACAATAGGCACCGAACCCCTTCGGAAGGAAGCGAAGCCGTGCAGACGATCTCGATCATCGTGCCCGCATACAACGAGGAAGAAGCGCTGCCCGCGTTCTACCGCGAGTGCTCGCGCGTGCTCTCGTCGCTGGGGCGCGGCTGGGAGATCCTGTTCGTCGACGACGGCTCCACCGACAACACCCTGGACGTGATGCGTTCGCTGGCGCAGGACGACCCCAACGTCCACTACCTGTCGTTCTCGCGCAACTTCGGCAAGGAAGCGGCCATGTTCGCAGGCCTGCGCAACGCCCAGGGAAGCTACGTGGCCATCATGGACGCCGACTTGCAGGACCCGCCGGAACTGCTCGGCCGCATGGTCGAAGCACTCGATTCGGGGGAATACGACAGCGTGGCCGCCTACCGCGAAGACAGGGCGGGCGAGCCCATCGTCCGTTCCGCGCTCTCGCGCAGCTTCTACCACTGGATGAGCCGCATGTCGGACACCGAGGTGAAGAGCGGGGCACGCGACTACCGGCTGATGACCCGGCGCATGGTGGATGCCGTGCTCAGCATGGGCGAGCGCAACCGCTTCTCCAAGGGCATCTTCAGCTGGGTGGGGTTCAAGACGTTGTGGATCCCGTATGCCAACGTCGAGCGCGTGGCAGGCACCACCAAATGGAGCCTGAGCGGCCTTGCGCGCTATTCGATCGACGGCCTGGTGAACTTCTCGCAGGCACCGCTTGCCGTGGCCTCCACGGGCGGGCTGCTGCTGACCCTGCTGTCGTTCGTGCTGGTAATCTTCGTGATAGTGCGCAAACTGGTCTTCGGCGACCCTGTCGCCGGCTGGGCGTCCACCATCTGCATCATCAGCTTCATCGGCGGCATCCAGCTGCTGTGCTTAGGGATCATCGGCCAGTACCTGGCGAAAACCTACCTGGAAACGAAGGAGCGTCCACATTACTTCGTGGCGGAATCGAGCCGCGACGACGTGGACATGATCGGCTAACGTCCCACGCATGTTCGAACAGGGTCAGGCCCCCGTTCAAGTCTCCTATGCCCTGTTCGCGAATTTCCTGCGAAACAGCAGGGCCACGACGAGCACGGCCAATCCCACTGCACCCGCTGCCAGGCCCAGCGTCAGACCCGGGGTGCGGTACGTGAACTCGACTTGATGGCTGCCCGGCTCCACCACGATGCCGCACATCCATGTGTTCACCTGCTGCACGTCGACCGGCGCGCCGTCGACCGTCGCACTCCACCCGCTCGAATACGGGATGGCCATGCAGAGCATCTTGCGTTCGGAGACGTCCAGCGTGCCGCGGATAGCGTTCGCCGCGAGCTCCACCTGCTGCAGATGCTCGGCGGCAAGCGCCTGTGCGCGCTCGGCATGGTCGTCCACCGGCAGCGCGTAGACGTGCACGCTGTCGAAGGAGTACTCGTCATCCGACGGCAACGTCACCTCCACGCGCGAGCGCGGGCCTTCGGCATACCCGAAGAACATCATGCTCGCGTCGAAGCCGGCGTAGTACTGCCCGCCTGCGCCCCTGAAACGGCACATCGCGCTGCGGTCCCCGCATTTCGCGTGCACGCTGACGTTGGCGGCCGACCGGCTGAGCGCGCGGTAACCCTGGAACTGCACGTACAGCTCGGCGTTCTCCACGGGCTCGAACTCGATGGCCACCGAGCCGCTCGCGCCCTCCTGCACGTGGATCGAGCCCCCGTCGCCCACCTCGATGCCCTGGGCATCGTCGGCCACGACCTTCGCGTCCACCTCGCGCGCCGCATGCGCCACCTTGCCGGCGTTCAATCCAGTGGCGGCAACGTCGTCGACCACCACAGCCTGCATCAGCGTCTCCTGCTTGTCCACCGGCGAGAGCACCTGGTAGGCGGCGCGCTCGACAGCTTCGGCGCACGTGTACCCGATGGGCACCTCCGCATCGGGGGCGAACAGGCCGTCTTCCTGCTGCGAGAAGCCATACGGGGCGATTCCGGCGTTGCCCGCCCAACTGCCCACGCCCATCAGCGCGACCAGGCTCGCCCGCTGGTCGAGGTGCCAGTAGTGGTAGCCCGACGTGTCGCCCATCTGCATCTCGCCGGCAAGAAACGTCGACACGTGCGACGGAAGCAGGCTGAAATACGACGTGTCGTGCGCCGCATGGTCGTAGAGCCCTTCGTTGGCCCGCGCCACCGGCACCGTCTCCACGCCCGAGCCCTTCCACGACAGCCAACCGTCGTCCACGCGCGTCAACGTGTCCTGCGCGGCGCCGCCCTGCCCCGCGTCCTTGCCCTCGAACGGGGACGCATGCAGCATCGCCGTCGTGTCGGCCAGCGAAAGCATCAGGTCCTTGTAAATCGTGCTCATCGCAAAGCCGTTCACCGCCACCATCAGCATGGTCAGCCCCACGATCCAGCCGGTGCATGAACGCCTGCGGCCGGGTTTGCCTGCGGCGCGGCGCACCAGCAGCACCGTGACCACGAAGGCGACGGCGATCATCACGGCCCGGCCGGCGTAGAGCAGCCAGCCCCATTCCTTGAAGTCGCTGGCGGCCTGGCCCGTGCCTATGGCCCAGGCACACGCCCCCGCCACGCCCGCGATGTAAACGCCGCTGAACACGGCAAGGCCGCGCACTTGGCGCGCCTCGAGCTCGAACAGGCTGGGAAGCAGGCGCGCGAGCAGTGCGCAGCTGGCGAACACCAGCCCGAAGCTGTGCCGGTTCACCACGTAGGAAAAGCCGTTGAACATATGGCCCGCCCACGGTATCGCCACCGACGCCAGCAGCAGCGCCATGCCCACCTTCGCCACCGTCGCGTTGCGGCCGCGCTGCATGAACAGCAACGCCACCGCCAGCACGCCCAGCTGCGTGACGCCCAGGTAGCACTGGTTGCCCGCAATGCCCAGCGTGACCGCCGTGGGGAACAGCTCCAGGTAGTAGCCCGCGTCGTAGAGCAGCGGGATGTCGTGGCCCGCCCCGGTGCGCGCCGACGAGAACACGCCCAGCGCCGCCGGCACGAACACCGGGGCCGCCAGGCAGGCCGCCAGCAGCGACCATCCCAAGAAGCGCCCGATGTGCCCGAAGAGCAGCGCCGGCTTCCACGAGCCCACCACCATCACGTAGCGGCAGACCACGTAGCCGAACACGAAGATGCTCACCATGAAGCTGAAGTAGTAGTTCGCCGCGAACAGCCACGCGAGCGCTGCCACGTAGACGAGCGGCGAGCGTCGCGCGAACAGGAACTCGGCGCCCAGGCAGGCAAGCGGCAGGAACACCAGCGGCGTGATGAAGAACGGATGGCGCAGGATGAAGAACAGGGCGAAGCCCGAGAACACGTAGATGAGCGTCGCCACCATCGACGACCAGCCCTGGCAGCGGAAGTGTCGCACGAACGCCGAAAACGCCAAGCCCGCGCAGTACAGGCGCAGCAGGGCGACGACGGTGTAGGCCAGGCCCAGGCTGTCGCGCGGGAACAGCAGCACCAGCCAGTTGAAGGGGTCGGCGAACCCGTAGTAGGCGAGCAGGGCGAGCACGTCGCTGCCGAAGCCCAGCGAGATGTCCCAGGTGGGAACCTGGGGCGAGCCGCTCGCCACCGAGGCGATCAGGGCATGGGCCCAGTCGTAGAGGTAGACCAGCGCCGGCAGGTGCTGGGTGGCGCCGTCGGTCTTCCAGGCGAACGACACCCCGCCCACCAGGTAGAGCGCGTACGACACGGCGGCGATGCCCAGAAACGCCACCGTGTAGACCAGGTAGTAGCGCACGCGACCGTTCATCGCGCTGTCCTTGCAACACATGCTGTTCGGCTCATCCGGCACACGCTCCTCGATGCGCCCGCGGACGTGCGGGACTTACGCCCATGCGAGTATCGGCCAGCCCAGCTTGCGCGCCGTGCGCCTGAGCGGCTTGTCGGGATCGACGGCGCAGGGGCACGTGGCGGCGGCCAGCAAGGCACGGTCGGAATGGTGGTCGCCGTAGGCGCGTGCGAGCTCCCAGCCTCCTTCGCCGAAGCGCTCGTTGGCGAAATCCTCGACGGCACGCAGCTTTTCGGCGCCCTCCATCGGCAGCCCGTCGACAGTGCGCGTGTAGTTGCCATCCTCGTCGACGAGCATGCGCGTGGCCACGGCGTGCTCGAAGGGACGGTCCTCCATCGCGCGGTCGACGATCGCCTGCCAGGTGGCCGTCACGACCATCACGTAGCAACCCTGGGCGGCGTTTTCCCTCATGCTCGCATCGGCGTCGGCGCGCCAGCGGCTGGCAACCACTTCGTCGTAGAAGTCGCGCAGGAAGGCGTCCGCTTCCTCGGACGACACGCCATCGAAGGGGCGGAAGACCTTGCTGCGCACCGAGGCCTCGTCCTGCGGCAGGCGGAGCTTGTAGCGCAGGCCCCACATGCCGATGACGAACCCCTGCCAAACGGTGAGCATGCGCTTGCGCATCAGGTAGTTCACCAACAGCACCGGGGAGTTCCCGTGGATGCAGGTGCCGTCGAAGTCGTAGACCGCCAGGCGGACCTTGTCACGCTCGGAAGCACCTGTGGCGCATGGTGAATCTGTCGGCATTTCTTTAGACATGCAAGCCATTGTACCAGGTCGCAAGCGTGCACGAGCCTTTCGACACGCATCCCCCGCATGTCCCTTGTCGCGCTAGTCCAGCTTCATGTCGCCGTCGACGATGGCGCCCGCCTTGCGCATCGCGCCCGCCACCACGAACGCCACCAGCGCGGGCAGCGCCAGGCACACGACGAGCATGCCCACCCACTCGAAGACGCCGGGGGCCATGCCACCCTCGACCCATCCGGTGTACAGGCCGATGGGGCCCACGAACCCGCAGGTGCCCATGCCCGACGCGATGGCGGGGCCGTTCTGCTGCAACGAGAACACGCAGGTGGCCACCGGGCCGCATACCGCCGAGGCGACCAGCGCGGGCACCCATACCACAGGCTTGCGCATGATGTTTCCCATCTGGAGCATCGACGTGCCGATGCCCTGCGAGACGATGCCGCCCCAGCCGTTGTCCTTGAAGCTGGCGACGGCGAAACCCACCATCTGGGCGCAGCAACCGGCCAGGGCCGCGCCTCCGGCGAGCCCCGTCAGCCCCAGGGCCGCGCAGATGGCGGCCGACGATATCGGAAGGGTGAGCGCGACGCCCACGACCACGGCCACGATCACGCCCATCAGGAAGGGCTGCAGGTCAGTCGCCCACATCACGAACGAGCCCAGCGACGACGCCACGGCACCGATAGCGGGTGCCGCCAGCATGGCCAGCGCGCAGCCCAGGCCCACCGTCACCGCCGGGGTCACCAGGATGTCGACCTTGGTTTCCTTCGACACCGCCTTGCCCAGCTCGGCCGCCACGATGGCGATGACCAGCACGGCAAGCGGGCCGCCTGCGCCGCCTTCGGCGTTGGCGGCGTAGCCCACCGCCGCGAGCGAGTAGAGCACCAGCGGCGGGGCCTTGAGCGCAAAGCCGATCGCCACCGCCATCGCAGGGCCGGCCACCGCCGTGGCGAACCCCCCGATGGACGTGAACGCCTCCACGCCCGACAGGTTGCCGATGGTGTTGAAGATGGTTCCTATCAGCAGCGAAGCGAACAGGCCCTGGGCCATCGCCGACATCGCATCGATCGCATAGCGCTGAAACGACACCTCGATGTCCTTGCGTTCCAGAAACGCCGCCACACCCGTGCGCTGCCCGCCTTCGAGCTGCTGCGGGGATCCGTCGACGGGCTTCGTGCCCTCTGCCTTCTGTTCGCGTTCGCCCATACGTCCTCCTATCGCGCGCCCCCTAGCATACAGGTATTCTGCCAGTGCGGCAGACGTGTTAGGCATGCGGCGCAAACCGCCCCGTCTGCGCCACGCAATGCCCCAAACAGCAGGGCGGGAGCCGAACCGGCTCCCGCCCATGAATCAAGCGGCTACATCCCTTGACTCACGCAGTTGCTTGCACTCGAAGGTTACTTGCTCTTGCGGAAGCACAGGAACCAATCCAGGCAGTACTGCTCGTCGGTCTGGTTCTCCATGCGCTCCTTGGCGGTGCCGCACGATCCGGCGGGGGGAACGATCACGTCGTCGCCCGGACGCCAGTCGGCCGGCGTGGCGATCTGCTCGGCATCGGCCTTCTGCAGCGCCTGGATGATGCGCTTGATCTCGTCGAAGTTGCGGCCCGTGCTCTGCGGGTAGTACAGGATGGTGCGGATGATGCCTTCGGGGTCGATGATGAAGACTGCGCGCACGGCCTGGGTGTTCGACGCGTTCGGCTGGATCATGCCGTACGCCGTGGCAACCTCCATGCGGATGTCGTCGATCAGCGGGAAGGTGACCTCGATGTTCTTCATGTCCTTCCACTGCAGCTCCTGGATC
>CACXFZ010000091.1 GCA_902767025.1 uncultured Coriobacteriaceae bacterium | reverse complement strand
GACCCTGCCCATCGGTAAGATGCCCCTCTTCCAGAATCTGCAGCAGGATGTTGAACACGTCCGGATGGGCCTTCTCGATCTCGTCGAAGAGCACCACCGAATAGGGGCGCTGCCGCACCGCCTTGGTCAGCTGGCCGCCCTCGTCGTAGCCAACGTAGCCCGGAGGGCTGCCGATCAGGCGCGACACCGTGTGCTTTTCCATGTACTCGCTCATGTCGAAGCCGATGAGCGCGTCTTCGCTGTTGAACAGGAACTCGGCCAGGGCCTTCGACAGCTCGGTCTTGCCCACGCCCGAAGGGCCCAGGAAGATGAACGAGCCGGCCGGGCGCTTCGGGTCCTTCAAGCCGCTGCGCGAACGGCGGATGGCCTTGGACACGGCCGTCACGGCCTCTTCCTGGCCTATGACGCGGTCGTGCAGCACTGCCTCCATGCGCAGGAGCTTTTCGGTCTCCGCCTCGGTCAGATCGCTCACCGGCACGCCGGTGGTCATGCTCACGACGTCGGCGATGTCTTCGGGACCCACCTTCTGGACGTCCTTCGACGTCTCCGACTCCCATTGCGCCTCGGCCTCGGTGCGCTCCGCCTTCAGGCGGTTTTCCTCGTCGCGCAGCTCGGCGGCCTTCTCGAAGTCCTGGCTGGCGATGGCGGCGTCCTTGGCCGTGCGCGCCTCGCGGATCTTGTCGTCGAGCTCGGAGAGCTGCGGCGGCAGCGTCATGTTGCGGATGCGCATGCGGGCACCGGCCTCGTCGAGCACGTCGATGGCCTTGTCGGGCAGGAAACGGTCCTGGATGTAGCGGCTGGACAGCTGCACGGCCGCCTGCAGGGCCTCGTCGGTGAACTGCACGTGATGGTGCTGCTCGTAGCGGTCGCGCAGGCCCTCCATGATGCGCACCGATTGCTCCTCGGAGGGCTCGCCCACCGTCAGCGGCTGGAAGCGGCGCTCGAGCGCAGGGTCCTTCTCCACGTGCTTGCGGTACTCGTCGAGCGTGGTGGCGCCGATCACCTGGATCTCGCCGCGCGACAGCGGCGGCTTCAGGATCGCCGCGGCGTCGATGGATCCTTCGGCCGAACCCGCCCCGATGAGCGTGTGCAGCTCGTCGATGAACAGGATGATGTCGCCCGAGTCGATGACTTCCTTGATGCACTTCTTCAGGCGCTCTTCGAATTCTCCGCGGTACTTGCTGCCGGCGACCAAGCCGCTCACATCCAGGGTGTACAGGCGCTTGCTGCGCAGGATGTCGGGCACCTGGTTGCCCACGATCAGCTGGGCCAGGCCCTCGACCACGGCCGTCTTGCCCACGCCGGGCTCGCCCAGGATCAGCGGGTTGTTCTTCTGACGGCGGCACAGGATCTGCATGATGCGCTCGATTTCGCCTGCGCGGCCGATGACCGGGTCGAGCTGGCCTTCGCTGGCCTTCTTGGTCAGGTCGATGCCGAACTCCTCCAGGATGCCCTTGGATTGCTGGGCGGCAGGGTCGAACGACGGGTTGCCGGCGAACACCTGAGACTGGCCGACCAGGTCGTTGAGAGCGCCGCGCACGGCGTCTCCCGAGATGCCGAGTTTGCCAAGCACCTCGATGGCCGTACCCTCGTTCTCGCGCACGATGCCCAGCAGCAGATGCTCGGTGGAGATGTAGCTCTGCCCCATCTGCATGGCCTCGCGCAGGCTGTTTTCAAGCACGCGCTTCACGCGCGGGGTGAACCCCAGATGGCCGGACACGTCGGCATTCGGGTCGATGGTCACCGTCTCCTGGATGGCTTTGGCCACCGCATCGTAGCGCACGCTCAGGCGTTCGAGCGCCTGGGCCGCCAGCCCGTCTTGCTCCTTGATCAGCGCGAGCAGGATGTGCTCGGTGCCCACGTACGGCTGCCGCAGCCCGCGGGCTTCGTCCTGGGCGATCACCAGCACCTTTCGCGCCTTGTCGGTGAACTTGTCGAAAGACATGCTTGTTCCTCTTTCTCGCATACGTCGGTGTATCGCACGACATGTTAGCACTCCCTATTCGAGACTGCCAATCGCGATTTGCACTGATACCATCCCGTAATGTCTTGGGCAGCAAAGCGCCCTGCCGGGCTTGGCCTGGCAGGGCGCATGCGCGTTGGGGGCGTTGCCCGGGCGCGCTCTAGGCGATCGCCTCGT
>CACXFZ010000090.1 GCA_902767025.1 uncultured Coriobacteriaceae bacterium | reverse complement strand
TATTTGCACTATCCCATCGCGAACTACCTCAACGACATCGAGCATATCGTCAGCGACGAAGGGTATGGCAAGAACGACTACGTGGAAACGTCGCGCCCGCTCGTCGTGGTCACCGCTCCGGGCCCCGGCTCGGGCAAGATGGCCACCTGCCTCTCGCAGCTCTACCACGAGCACAAGCGCGGCGTGAACGCCGGATACGCCAAGTACGAGACCTTTCCCGTGTGGAACCTGCCCCTGAAGCACCCCGTCAACGTGGCCTACGAGGCGGCGACGGTCGACCTGGACGACTCGAACGCCATCGACCCCTTCCACCTGGACGCCTACGGCGAGACGACGGTCAACTACAACAGGGACATCGAAGTGTTCCCCGTGCTCAAAAGCATCATGGACCGCATCTACGGCAAGTGCCCCTACCTGTCCCCCACCGACATGGGCGTGAACATGGCGGGCAACGCCATCATCGACGACGAGGCGGTCTGCGAAGCCGCGAAGATGGAAATCGTGCGCCGCTATTTCAAGACCGCGGTCGACGTCAAGCGCACGGGCGCCGGCGAAGACCAGGTGCACAAGCTCGAACTGCTGATGAACCAGGTGGGCGTCACGAGCAACCTCTCGCCTGCCCGCAGCGCCGCGCTGCTCAAGGAGGAATCGACGGGCGGACCGGCGGGTGCCTTGGTGCTGCCCGACGGCACGGTCGTCACCGGCAAGACCACCTCGCTGATGGGGGCCGCCTCGAGCCTGCTGATGAACGCGCTCAAGGCGCTGGCGGGCGTCGAGGACGTCAACGTGATCACCGACTCGGTCATCGAGCCCATCTGCCAGCTCAAGACCGAATGGCTGCATCATCACAACCCGCGGCTCCATTCGGACGAGACGCTCATCGCGCTGTCCATCAGCTCGGCCACCGACCCGCTCGCCAAGCAGATCCTGGAATGCCTGCCGCTGCTGCGCGGATGCGACGCCTTCTTCAGCGTCATCGTCAGCCCCACCGACTCGCGCATCTACCGCACGCTGGGCGTGAACGTATGCTGCGAGCCCAAATACGAGCTGCGCAGGTACTACCACAAGTAAACGAAGCTTGACCCTCTGCGGAAGCTTGCCGCGGCATGCGCTAGTGGCGCTTCAGCACGCGCCCGATGACGCCTTCGACGAGCTCGAACTCCTCGATCTTCAGGAACCGGCATATCGCCAGGATGACGATCAGGCCCAGCAGTCCGAGCACCGCAAGCTCGATCAGGGACGAGACCGTATCGAGCTCGAAGGGCATGAACTTGAACATCAGGGCGACGAGCACCGAGCCGACAACCGTCGCGAAGAGCACCTTGACGGCCACGACGAGCATCCCCGCCACATCGACGCGCCCCACCATCTTGCGGATCAGCATGACCGCGAGCACGGCCCCGGCACAGAAGTACAGGGCATCGGCCATCGGCACGCCCAGGATGCCCAGCGTCGCCGGGCTGCACAGGATCGCGTACAGGATCACCTGCACGACCACCAGGCCGCAGTTCAGCAGCGCGAAGGACATGAACCTGCGGATGCTTGCGAAGGTGCTGTACAGGTACATGTACACCGAGTACATCGGCAATCCCACCACCCACATGCGCAAAACCGTGGCCACCTGCCACACGTCGTCTTGGGTGAAGGCGCCGGCGCGGAAGACGCCAATGATGGGCTCGCTCAGCACGAACATCAACCCTGCAAGGGGGATGATCAGGAACAGCGTGCCGCGCAGCCCCTTCGAGATGTAGGTGCGCAGCGCATCCCAGTCCTCGCGTGCCGACGCGGCGCTCATCTCGGTGAACATCGCGCGCGTCAGGCTCACGACGACCACGCCGTAAGGCAGCTGGAACCACATCCACGCGTAACCGAGCATCGACGGGCCGTCGTCGCCCACCAGCAGGCTGAACGCGTTGCGGCAGCTGAACGCCACCAGGTTTGCCAGGATGAACACCAGCGTGGGCACGGCGATCTTGAGCGTTTCGCGCAGGGCGGGGTCGCGCAGGGTGCACACCGGCATCCAGGTGAAGCCGGCCTTGCGAAGCGCGGGAATCTGCACGACGAACTGCACCGCCACGCCGGCCGTGGTGAGCACCGCCAGCACCAGGAACGCCAGGTTCGGATCGACCTGGCTCAAGGGAATGTAGGCGAAGAAGCCCACGATCACGCAGACGTTGTTGAGCGCCGGTGCGACGGCGGCCAAGAAGTAGAGGCGCCGGGCGTTCAGGATGCCCGTGACCACGCCGCTCAGGCCGTAGAAGAGCAACTGGACGGCGAAAATGCGGAAGAATCGCGTGGACGTGGACGCCACATCGCTCGCCTGGTCGATGGTGAAGGTCTGCGTGAACACCAGCGGCTCGGCGAACACGGTGGCCAGCACCGCCAGCACGCCCAGTATGACGATGCACAGGTTCAGGATGTTGGACCCGAAGCGGTTGAAGCCCCTCCTGCCGTTGTGCTCCAGCTCGAGCAGAAGGACGGGCAGGAACGCAGCGGACAACAACCCGCCCGCAACCAGGTCGTAGATGACGTTGGGAAGGTTGTTGGCCACCTGGTAGGCGGAGGTCATCAGCGTGTTGCCCAGTGCGAACGCCATCGCCCACGTGCGGATCAGGCCCGTCACGCGCGACACCATCGTCGCCACCGTCATGGCCGCCGTGCTCTTCACCACCGACGACGCAAGGTCTTGCGGGTCTTCTGGCTCCAAGAGCTGCTCTTCGGGTGCTTCTTGTCTTGACCGAGTAGCCGTGGTTCGTTCCCTTCGCGAATAGTCCTGCGGTATCGTACCAAATAGGCTCCCATGCGTTCACATGCGGCGGACCATACACGTAAGAACAACAACCGCTCCGAAACCCATCCGCTATGGGCTATACTTTTCGGAGAATTTGGCTTTGTAGAGCTTGAAGTGGTTTGGAGATAGACGCAATGCGAATTCTTGTTGTGTACAACGGCACGTATCCCCAGGCTGTCGACGCGTCGGTGGTGCTTTCCGCCTACCTGAACAGCCAGGGCATCGATCACGTGTGCGCCGACTCGTTCAAGATGGCGGGCATCACCATCGACGGGTTCGACATGGCGGTGGCACTCGGCGGCGACGGCACGATGCTGCGAACCGCGCGCCTGGTCGCCACCAGCGGCGTTCCCATCCTGGGCATGAACTACGGCCATTTGGGCTTCCTGTCCAACAGCGTGGACGGCGGCGTCGCGAAGCTGATGAGCGAAGCGCTTGCCGGCGACGTGGTGGTTGACGAGCGCACGAACCTGCGCATCGACGTGTTCTGCGAGGGCGACGACTTCCGCACCTACGAGCGTTCGTTCAACGACCCGGCAGACTTCAACAGCGACCGCTGCTACTTCGCATTGAACGAGATCGCCATCACACGCGGCACGCTCGGCCGCATCATCGAGTTCGACATCAACATCAACGGCATCGACGTCGTCAACGAGATGCGCGGCGACGGCATCGTGGTGGCCAGCTCGACCGGCTCCACCGCCTACGCGCTTTCCGCCGGCGGCCCGCTGATGTCCCCGTCGTTCAGGGGCCTGG
>CACXFZ010000089.1 GCA_902767025.1 uncultured Coriobacteriaceae bacterium | reverse complement strand
ACGTATCGCCGACATCCTGGCCGCCAACATCAACGACCTTATCGACAAGGCCGAAGATCCGGTGAAGATGGTCAAGCAGCTGATCCTCGAAATGGAAGAGGAAGTTGACGCTGCCACCGAAGCCTTGGGTCAGGCAATGGGATCCCAGAAAGTTGCTGCCAAGGAACTTGCCGACGCACAGGCCAAGGTAGCCGACTGGAACGACAAGGCCAAGCTGGCCCTGAAGAACGGCGACGAAGGCCTCGCCCGCAAGGCCCTGGAAGCCAAGGTCGGCCTGGATGCCCAGGTTGAGGCCCTGCAGGAAAGCTACGACAACATCACCGCCCAGGTCGAGAAGATGCGCGCCCAGGTCATGGACCTGAAGCTGAAGCTCGACGAGGCCCGCTCCCGTCAGAACGTGCTGATCGCCCGCGCCCGCATGGCCGAGGCAAGCAAGGACGTTGCCACCTCCATCGGCTCGGTTGACACCGATTCGGCGTTCGCCAAGCTGGACAAGATGGAGCGCAAGATCGTCGAGCAGGAGTCGGTTGCCGAAGCCTACACCGAGCTCAACGGTGCCGAAATCGACGCCGAGCAGCAGTTCAGCGACATGGCCAAGACGGCCGCCATCGACAGCGAGATGGATCGCCTGAAGAAGGAACTGGGCCTGTAAGCCACCTTTGCACGAACGCGTTTGTCGCAGGACCGCTGCCGTCGCCCGGCCGCGGTCCTGCGCGTTTCTGCAGGTGCAACAGGTATAATCGTTCCCAGCAATGCCATGGCGCCGGAACATTCACGGCGTAATGCGAACCGAAGGGACTAACTATGGACGACGCAATCCTCGAATTGACTATGATCCTCGTGATCGTGGGACTTGGCATCTTCCTCTTCAAGCGCATGACCAGCATGAAGCCGACCGAGACGAAGACTGCCAGCCAGCCGAAGCGCACCGACACCACGCAGCTGGTGGAAGACATCAAGATGACGCAAACTTCGCGCATCGTCGACGCGGTGGCCGTCATGGACGACATGGCCGAAACCTCTAATTCGTCGAACTACCGCCATTACTGCGAGCTCATCGGCAAGTCGATGGGCAGCGGCGGCGTCATCGCCCCGTACAGCAGGCGCGAAGTGGCCTACTACGACCTGCGCTGCTATCGCATCGAGAACCGCGACGGGCGCGACGTGGAAACCCTGGTGGCCCACGAGAAGTCGATCGACCCGTTCTACTTCACCGACTCGTCCGGCGACACGCGCGTCTACGTCGACCTGGACACGTTCGGCAACAACTGCATCCTGGTAAACGCCACCAACCGCGTCGAGGGGCCGAACTCCGACTTCTCCAAGGCGTTCAACCAGGCAAGCAGCCAAAACTCGAGGGGCTCTAACGCCTACGCGATGATGGGCCGCGCTGTCCAGGCGGGCCACAACGTGCTCGCCGGAGCGGCGCAGGGCCTGGCCAGCGTGCTGTTCCCGCGTTTTGCATGGCAGCCCGCCTATGCAACCGCCACAGGCACGCGCACGATCGTGGACATCCCCGCTTCCGCGCTGAACAGCAACATCAAGTTCGACCGCGACGACTTCGACGAGCGCAGCAACCGCAGCTTCTACGGCGGCGGGTTCGGCGGCGTTCCCAACGACCTGGACATCTTCCTGGGCGGCGCGTTTTCGTCGGGCAGCTTCGGCGGCTACGGCGGCCCCAAGATCCGCCCCGGCGGGGACATGGGCAGCCTGATCGGCATCGGCCTGGGCGCCCTGCTGGCCACCCTGGCCACCCCCAGCGCCCAGTCGTCCACGGGCCGTCCCCAGAACCAGCAGCAGTCGTCCTTCCGCGGCTACCGCCTGATCGAGGACGTCGTGCCCCTGAACAGCCCCATCTACTGCCTGGGCGAGATCTACCGCCACGACAGCGACATCCACATGGGTCACTCGATGTCTTCGAGCTATCCTTCGTCGTACTTCGCCGTGAAGCAAGAAGCAGAAGTCATCCACGCCCTGAAGTAAGTTTGGACCCATCCTATGAACCAACCTGGCAACAGCTCTTTCAAGCCGCATACGGTGGAGCCGACTTCGAGCCACCCCAACCTCAGCCGCATCACGATCGTGGCTGCGGCCGTGGCGCTCGTGGTGGCGCTGATCGGGTGGTTCGCCACCGGCGGCTTCGGAACCCAGCACGCGCAACCCAATGCGACCAGCGGCACAACCAGCGTCGCGTCGTCGGCCGCATCGTCTGCATCGGCGAGTTCCCAGGCGGCCCTGACCATCGATGCGCAGGTGGACCAGAAACTCGGCAGCATGACGCTCGAGCAGAAGGTGGCCCAGATGTTCATCGTCACCCCCGAGGCCCTGACCGGGGCCGATCTGGTGACGGCTGCAGGCGACCTGACGCGCATCGCCATCGACGACCGCCCCGTGGGAGGGGTCATCTACATGGCGCCGAACCTGGAAGACGCCGAGCAGACCACCGAAATGCTCAAGAACACGCAGGAATATGCAAAGAACGCCATCGACCTGCCCATGTTCCTGTGCGTTGACGAGGAAGGCGGCGAAGTCACCCGTGTCGGCGGCAGGCCGGGATTCGATGCCGAGAACCTGGGTGACATGGCCGACATCGGCGCATCGGACGACACCGAGAAGGCGCGCGAGGCCGGACGGACGATGGGCGAGTACCTGACCAAGCTCGGCTTCAACGTCGACTTCGCCCCCGTGGCCGACATCGCGAACAACCCCTTGAGCGACGTCATGGCGAGCCGCTCGTTCGGCGACACGGCAGACGAGGTCGCCCCAATGGTCGCAGCCCAGGTCGAGGGCTTCTCGGAAGCCGGCATCCTGTGCTGCGCCAAGCACTTCCCCGGCATCGGTGCCGCCCTGGGCGACTCGCACTACTCTGCCATTACGACGGAGAAGACCATCGGGGAGATGCAAACCGAAGAGTTCATCCCGTTCAGCGAGGCCATCAAGGCCGGCGTCCCGATGATCATGGTCGGGCACCTGGCCTGCCCCCAGGTGACGGGCGACTCCACGCCGGCGTCGCTTTCCCGCAACATCGTGACCGACACCCTGCGCAACCAGCTTGGGTTCAAGGGCATCATCGTCACCGACTCCCTGGCCATGGGCGCCATCACCGACTCCTACGACCAAGCCGAAGTGGGCGTGCTCGCCATCGAGGCGGGTGTGGACATCGTGCTGATGCCCGAGAGCTTCGAAGCCGCCTATCGCGGCGTGCTCAACGCCATCGACGAGGGCAGGATCACCACCGAACGCATCGACGAATCGGTGCGCCGCATCATCCAAACCAAACTCACCATGAAAGGGGCCTAGCACATGGCTACTCTGGACGTCATCAAATCGATTCTCTCCGACAACCTCGACATCGACCCCGACACGGTCACGGGCGACAGCACCTTCGAGTCGCTGAAAATCGATTCCCTGGACATGGTCGAGCTCATCTGCGATTTGGAAGAGCGCTGCGACATCAACCTCGGCGAGCCCGAGGGCATCTCGACTGTCGACGAGTTGGTAGCATACATCGATTCGCTGTAGGCGACTTAACGTGACCCAACTACCCCGTGTAGTTGGGTCACGGGCTCACGACACCGCTGATCCGAAGAAATAGTACTTGAGGGTGCGCATGTCCTCCACGAGCGTGCGGTCTGGACCTGCCTCGTCGCCCGTCAGGCGATACCACTGCCCGTCCTTGTCGTAGTATCCATCGATGTTGACGGCGCGCACCTTCTCGCGCATGGCCACATCGGCCAGCTGCCAATCGGCCAACGGGACTCCCGCCATGCGCATCGTCTGCGTGCCGATGTAGTTCATGCTGATAACGTCGCTCTCCTGGCGATGCCGCCCCGCCTCTTCCGACCCGGACTTCGCATCGTCACCGGACCATCCGGCGAGGTCGTAGTTCGCCCACACGGCGTACAGCGTCTGGAACGCCCGCTGCGAATGCGCCAGCCCCTCTTCTTCCTGCGAGGCGAAGTAGTCGTTGTAGGGACGCGCGAACCCGGGCTGGTGGTCGCCGAAGAACGCCACGATCACCGGCTTGTCGAGAGCACGCAACTTGTCGAGGAACTGCTCGATGTCGTAGTCGCTCGTGTCGACGCACGCCAGGTAGGCGTTGAGTTCGGCATCGGCCTGGGCGATCTCGTCCGCCTCGTGCACGTATCCGCGCTGCTCCTGCTCGGGAATGCCCTTGACTGCGTAGTCCGAATGGTTCTGGATCGTCAGGTCGAACACGAACTGCGGGCCGTCCTGCTCCAGCACCTCGATCACCTTGTCGAAGGTTTCGCTGTCGCGGATGTAGGTGCCGTAGTACTCCGGATCCACGAAGTCCCCTTCGCTGATGAAGCGGTCGAAGCCGAACTGCTCGTACACCCGGTCGCGGTACCAGTTCGACGCCCCGGCGGGATGTATGGCCGTGGTCTCATATCCCAGGCTGGCAAGCTGATGCACGATGGTGGTGGTGCCGCTCATGTCGTACATCACGTACGGATGCGTGGCCTGCCCCACAAACCCCATCGACACGCCCGTGAACATCTCGAACTCGCTGTTGCAGGTGCCGCCGCCGAACATCGATGCGAAGGCGCTTCCCCGCACGAGCGCATCCATGCCCTGAGTGAAATACGTAGGCCCTTCGTAGCCCACGCCCAGCCCGTCGTAGATGGACATGTCGGCGAACGACTCCTCCATCACGATGACGATGCTCGGCTGCTCCTTGTCGTACTGCGCGCGCGTCGCTGCATAGACGGCATCGTCTTTCAGCACCTGCTGGCCCTGACGGGCGTACTGGTCCAGGAGCTCTTCGGCACGCTCGGTGCTGTAGCCCTCCGGCTTCTCGACGCCCATGCGCTGCATCTTGTAGAAGAACGTGGGGGCAAGGCCCTGGTTGTAGCTGCTCTGCAGATTGTCCGACGGCAGCCAGTAATGGGCCCACAGGCCCGCCTTGTCGAATGCGTCCGCGCTCATGACAAACGAGCCCAGGCCTGCGCACAGCACGGCCGCCGCCACCACGTTCGCCACGGCGCGCAGCGCAACCTGCTTGCCCGAATAGGCCTTCGACGGCCGCAGGAACAGCAGCGGAATCAGGGCTGCCGCAAAGCAGGTCAGCCCCAGCACGGCGGTTGTCGAGAACGTGTAGACGTACCCTTGGCTCACTTCCATCGCCGTGCCCAGTGCCATCAGGTCGCCCGGGGAAATGGGCTCGCCTTTGAACTTCACGACGAAGTACTGTGCGATGCCGATGAACGCCATGGCCGTCACGCCCAGCGCCGGACCCGCACCCCGGTGCTGGAACAGCAGGTAGAGCACCAGCAGCACGACGAAGGCCATGACCACGCATGCCACCAGGCCTCGCGTGTCAGGCGGCAGGTAGTAGATGTTCCAAGGCAGCTCGCAAGCCGCAACCGCCAGAAACGCCGCAATCCCCAGAAGCACCCCATCGCGCAGGAAGCGCACGATGCGGGACGGAACCGGGTGCCAGTTCTTGTCGGCACGGTCGAAGAAGTCGAGCACGGGCGTGCGCACCAGCGAAAGCAAACCGCCGCAGGTTGCCACCACGCTGAACAGCGCCAAGACGGGGATGTCGCAGGCCGCCATGCCCAGCGCCACAAGCACCGCCATGCCTGCCAACAGCGCACAGAACAGGATGGCCCACGCAAGAGCCGCCGGGCCGATGCCGCCACCGCCCTTGCCGTGCCTGCCCCGCCTGCGTGCGCGCATCGCCGCAACCGCGGCGACGACCACGACCCCCAAACAGGGAATCAATGCGTAGAACGAAGGCAGAGCCTCTGCCATCGGTCACCCTCCCCTTTTTTTGTTCGGCCCTTCCCTCAAAGGGCACGGTGTCCCTTACAGCGTGCGCAGGGAAACCTCTTTGAGCTGACGCGCCGACACCTCGCTCGGAGCGCCCGTCATCGGATCGGCGGCGCTGGACGTCTTCGGGAATGCGATGACGTCGCGGATGGAATCGTTGCCCGCCAGCAGCATCACCAAGCGGTCCAGGCCCAGCGCGATGCCGCCATGGGGCGGAGCGCCCAGCTCCAGCGCGCGCAGCAGATGCCCGAACTTCTCGTCGATTTCGCTCTCGGACAGGCCCAGGCGCGCAAGCACCCGGCGCTGCAGATCGGCGGTGTGGATACGGATCGTGCCGCCGCCGGCCTCGAAGCCGTCCATGATCAGGTCGTAGCTGTAGCTGCCGCACTCGAGCGGTGCATCCTCGATCTTGTCCATGTCCTCTTCGCGGATCATCGTGAACGGATGATGCTCGGCGGAGTACTTCTGCTCCTGCTCGTCGAACTTGAACATCGGGAAGTTCACCACCCACAGCAGGGCGTGGCCTTCCCGGGGAACCTGCAGCAGTTCGGCCATGCGCAGCCTCAACGCCGCCAGCACCGCGCTTGCCACCTCGTACGTGTCGGCGGCGAACAGCAGCAGGTCGCCCTGCTCGGCACCGGCCGCTTCCTTGATGGCCGCATGCACTTCGTCGCCCAGGAACTTGATGATGGGGCTCTTCTCCTGGCCATCGGAGGTGTAGGCGATCCACGCCATGCCCTTGGCGCCGTTTTCGGCCGCCACCTCGGCGAGCTTCTCGATGTCGCCGCGGCTCCAGTCGCCTGCGCCCTTCGCGTTGATGCACTTCACCACGCCACCGCTGTTCGCCGGGCCGGTGAACACCTTGAAGTCGCAGTCCTTGACGATGTCGGTCAAATCGACCAGCTCCATGCCGAAGCGCACGTCGGGCCTGTCGCAGCCGAAGCGGTCCATGGCCTCGCGCCATTCCATGCGCTGCAGCGGGAAGGCATGCTCCACGCCGCATGCACCCAGGACCTCGGCCATCACGTCTTCCATCATGTCCATGACTTCGTCGTTTTTCACGAAGCTCATTTCCACGTCGAGCTGGGTGAACTCGGGCTGGCGGTCGGCGCGCAGGTCTTCGTCGCGGAAGCAACGCGCAATCTGGTAGTAGCGTTCCACGCCTGCGCACATCAGCATCTGCTTGAACTGCTGCGGGCTCTGCGGGAGCGCCTAGAACTTGCCGGGGTTGGGCCTGCTGGGAACGATGTAGTCGCGCGCGCCCTCGGGCGTGGAGTTCGCCAGGATGGGCGTTTCCACTTCCAGGAAGCCGCGCTCGTTCAGCGCCGCGCGCATGGCCGTGACCACGGTGTGGCGCAGTTTCAGGTTCGCGTACATCTCGGGACGGCGCAGGTCCATGTAGCGCCATTTCATGCGCGTGGTCTCGTCGGTCTCGATGCCGTCTTCGATGGAGAACGGCGGCGTCACGCTGGTGTTGAGCACCTCGAGGGAACGCACCAGCACCTCGATCTCGCCGGTGAGCATCTGCGGGTTCACGCTTTCGGCGCCGCGGGCGCGCACGGTGCCCGCCACCTTGATCACGAACTCGCGGCCCAGGTGCTCGGCCACCGAGAACTCCTCGGCCGTCACGCAATCGGGGTCGATCACGCACTGGGTATAGCCCTCGCGATCGCGCAGGTCCACGAAAATCAGGCCGCCATGGTCGCGGTTGTGCCACACCCAACCGGTGAGCGTCACGTCGCGGTCCACATCGGCGGCGCGCAGCTGGCCGCAGGTGCAATCATGCATGCAATACTCGTTCAGATAATCCGTCATCATGCGTTCCTTCGTACGAAGAGTGGAATCAAACTTGCTTATTGTACTACGGCAGGCAGCTCGGATAGCGGCACTGCGCGTTCTTCATGGGTCTCCATATTCCGCAGGGTCGCCTGCCCGGCAGCCAGCTCGTCGGGTCCCAGGATTGCCACGTAGGCGGCCCCCAGCTTGTCAGCCAACTTGAACTGGCTTTTCAGGCTGCGGCCCTGGTGGTCGAGCTCCACGCGCAAACCCGCATCGCGGCACTTCTGCGCCACGTCGAACGCCTGGGCGCGCGCTGCATCCTCCACCACGGCGACGAACAGATCCACACCCCATGCATCCTCGGGCATGGCGCCGGCTTCCTGCAGCGCAATCACGCTGCGCTCGTATCCCAGCGCGAACCCGAACCCGGGTGTGGGCTTGCCGCCGATCTGCTCCATCAGCTTGTCGTAGCGCCCGCCTCCCCCGATGGCGTTCTGCCCGCTGGTGGCCGTGCTCACCTGGATCTCGAACACGGTGCGCGTGTAGTAGTCCAGCCCGCGCACCAGCGTGGCGTCCTGCTCGTAGGCGATGCCCGCCGCATCCAGGTAGGACAGGACCTGCTCGTAGTGGCTGCGGCACTCGTCGTCCAGCCAATCGACGATCAGCGGCGCGGATGCCATCACCTGCTGGCAGGCCTCCTCTTTGCAGTCGAAGGCGCGCAGCGGGTTGATTTCGACGCGGCGGCGGCAATCGTCGCACATGTCCTGCGCGTGCGCCTCGATGTGCGCCTTCACGGCCTCGCGATACGCCGGCCTGCACGCTTCGCATCCCATCGAGTTCACGAGCAGTTTCATGTTCTGGGCAGGGATCCCCAAAGACAGGAAGAAGCGCATCGCCATGATGATGCCCTCTGCGTCGATCGTGGGGTCGTCGGCACCCAGGCATTCGATGCCCACCTGGTTGAACTGGCGCTGCCTGCCGTGCTGCGGACGCTCCGCCCGAAACATCGGGCCGGCATAGGCCACCTTCACGGGGGGTGCGCCCTGCTCGATCAGGCCGTTCTGGGCAATGGCGCGCACAACGCCCGCCGTGCCTTCGGGACGCAGGGAAAACCGGCTGCGCGAATCGACGCGCTCGCCCGCCACGAGCTTGCCCAGGTTGCCGCCGGACAGCACATGGAACATTTCCTTGGACACCACATCGGTGGCCTCGCCGATGCCGCGCACGAACAGGTCGGTCTTCTCGAACACCGGCGTCTCGATCGCCTGGTAGCCGTACCGCTCGAACGTCTGGAAGGCGGCATCGCGGTAACGCGCCCAGAAGCGCGCCTCGGCGGGGAGCATGTCAAACGTGCCCTCGGGCCTGGTAATAGCCATAATCTGGATTCTCCTTCGCTGCGCTGTTGCAGATGGGGGCATTGTATCAAACGCGTCGGGAAGCGCGATGGTCCCCGCGAATGCGGTGCCTGCCTAGAAATTGGTCGATGTCCAGGCGGCGCCATCGCCTGCGGTCGCACCCGCGCCCGCGTCGCCCATCATGTACTGCAGCAGCATGATCTCGAGGATCAGTCCGATGCCGATGCCCATCAGCGTGAAGCGAATCGCCTGGGCGCGGACGGCGGCATCGCGCTTGCTGTACAGGAAAAAGACGATGATCAGGCTGAAGATGCCCAGCAGGACGCCCATGGCGACCCAGGCGGCGATCATGCCGCGCGACACCTCGCCCGCGTCGGGACGCCTGTTCGGCTCGTAGAGGCCCTGGCCGTCACCGTCGTGCTGGCCCGCATCCGCAGGGTTGCGGCCGTCGTCTTCGGTCTCCGGCTTCTGGGGCGGCCTGTTTCGCTCTTCTGCCATGTTCGTCTTTCTTGTCGTACGCGCAATCTGTTCTGGGAGCGATTGTAGCAGCATTCGCGGCGGCAGAGGCAATGCCGTGCACAACACGACAGACGCTACACGCCCCGCGCCCGCATGCCGGGCTGCACCTTGTCCGTCGCAGTTATTCCGATGGGGTATCCGAAGGATCCGGATCGTCTGCCTGCGCGGCAACGTCCGCGTCGTCGGCAGCTTCCGCGCCATCGCCATCATCGGCGGCATCCGCATCTTTCACTTCGTCTTCGTCGTCGAGCTCGGGCAGGCCCTGCTCGAACACCAGCGCGATCTCTTCGATCGGCGAGAGCCTGGGCTCGTCGGGCGCGGCGGCATCGTCGGGCGACTCGACGTTCGGGGCGGCATGT
>CACXFZ010000088.1 GCA_902767025.1 uncultured Coriobacteriaceae bacterium | reverse complement strand
CGCTGCCAAGACGACGACGGCGAAGAAGACCACCGCCGCCGCCAAGCCCGCGGCCCGCAAGACCACCGCTGCTGCCAAGAAGACGACCACGACTGCCGCCAAGACCACGGCCGCGAAGAAGACGACCACCGCCCGCAAGACGACGACGGCCGCCAAGCCTGCTGCCAAGAAGACCACCACGACGGCCCGCAAGACCACGACTGCCGCGAAGAAGCCGGCCGCCAAGACCACGGCTGCGAAGAAGACCACCACGGCCGCCAAGACCACGACGGCCCGCAAGACGACTGCCGCGAAGACCACCGCCGCCAAGAAGACGACGACCGCGCGCAAGACCACCACGGCCGCCAAGACCACGACGGCTGCGAAGAAGACCACGGCCGCCAAGCCCGCCGTCAAGAAGACGACGACGGCTCGCAAGACGACCACCGCTGCCGCGAAGAAGCCTGCTGCCAAGACCACGGCCGCCAAGAAGACGGCCACCACGGCCCGCAAGACCACGGCTGCGAAGACCACGACCGCGCGCAAGACCACGACGGCCGCCAAGAAGACCACGGCCGCCAAGCCCGCTGCGAAGAAGACGACGACGGCTCGCAAGACGACCACCACTGCCGCGAAGAAGCCCGCGGCCCGCAAGACCACGGCTGCCAAGAAGACGACGGCCAAGTAGCCTCGCTTCGACAAACCGTCACGCCAAAGCGCCTCGGATGCCTCCGGGGCGCTTTTTCCGACAAGGGGAGGGGTGGCATGCGCGTGCCGCTTGTGAGACAATACCGCACGAGAAACAAGCAGCATGAATAGGCTTTTCCATGTCAGCACGGTTCAACATCAAGCCGGCGGACCCTTCCGCCGTCGAGCTCTTGCAGCGCGAGCTGCAGGTCCCCCGTTTCATCGCCACCACGCTGGCTGCCCGGGGGTTGGACACGGTGCAGAAGGCCCGCGAGTTCATGAGCCCGTCGCTGGAGCGCGATTGGCGCAACCCCTACGAGATTCCGGGCATGCAGGAAGTCGTGGACACGTTGGAGTCCGCCGTCAGACAGCGCCGCAGCATCGTGGTGTTCGGCGACTTCGACCTTGACGGCATCTCGGCGGCTACCGTCCTCACCCGCGGCCTGCGCGTGCTGGGCGGCGACGCCATGCCCTTCGTGCCCCTGCGCAACGACGAAGGGTACGGCATCTCCGAGGCGGCCATCGAGCGGTGCATGGAGCTGTCCCCCGACGTGTTGGTCACGGTCGACTGCGGCATCTCGAACCGCGAGGAGGCCAACGTGCTCAAGCGCCGCGGCGTGGAAGTGCTGATCACCGACCATCACGAGCCGGGCGACCTGGTCCCGCAGGGCGTGCCGGTGTGCGACCCGAAGCTCGACCCCGATTGCCCCAGCAGCATCCTCGCCGGCGTGGGCGTGGCGCTGTCCTGCGTCCAGGCCCTGGGCGCGCGGTTCGGCCAGCCCCACCTGTGGCGCGAGTACACCGACATCGCCACCTTGGGCACCATCGCCGATCTGGTTCCCTTGCGCGACGCCAACCGCGCCCTGGTGGCAGACGGCGTGAAGCGCATGGGGGACAACCCGCGTCCGTGCATCGCGGCCCTGCTCGAGAGCGCCGGCGTGGCGGACAAGCCCGTCACGGCCACGTCGCTGTCGTTCAGCGCCATCCCGCGCTTGAACGCCGCGGGCCGGATGGGCGATGCGGGCGTGGCGCTGAACCTGCTGCTCGCAGACGACCTCAACGAGGCGGCGGACATGGCGCGCAAGCTGGAAAGCGTGAACGACCAGCGCCGCACGATCGAAGTGGAGCTCGCCGAAATCGCATCGCTGCAGGCGAAGGACATCTACCATGGCCAGCGCGCCCTGGTGGTGTCCGGCGAAGGCTGGCACGAAGGCGTCAAGGGCATCGTCGCCAGCCGCCTGGTGCGCAACTACGGCGTGCCGTGCCTGCTGTTCGCCATCGACGAGGAAGGCGAAGCGCGCGGCTCGGGCCGCAGCGTGGGCTCGGTGAACCTGTTCAAGGCCGTGGAGTCGTGCTCCGACCTGCTCACCAAGTTCGGCGGTCACGAAGCCGCCGTGGGCGTGACGCTGCCTGCCAGCAAGCTCCCCGAATTCACCGAGTGCTTATGCGCCTACATGGACACGCTTCCCGACGAGTGCTTCCACCCGCGCGTTGACATCGACGCGCGCGTGAACCTGGCCGAGCTGACGCTGGAAAACGTCGAAGCGCTGCAGGCCCTGGCCCCCTTCGGCCAGGAAAACCGCGCCCCGCGCTTCCTGGCGCAGGACGTCCTGCTCACGCGCTGCCGTGCGGTGGGCGCGGACAAGACGCATTTCTCGTGCATGCTCACCGACGGGGCGAGCAGCGTGGCGGGCATCATGTTCCATTGCCCGGACATCAACAAGCTCATGCAGTGCGGCAGCGTGGTCAACGCCGCATTCGAAGTGCAGATAGACGAATGGCGCGGGCGCAAGAGCGTCAAGGCGATGATAGCGTCGCTGTCCCCGGTGAAGCCGTGCGCGGCGCTGGAGGCGTGCCTGGACCCCGAAAGCAACGCGTTCATCTCGCAGCTGTTCGCATCCGACTCCTCCGAGCTCGACAACGACGCAGTCGACGGCGCAGACGAGCTGGAGCAGTCCGAGCAGGGCATGGCCGAGACGCGCGGCATGTGGGTGGAGCTTGCCAAGCGCAACCCCGCCGAGCTCAAGGGCAAGCTGCTCGAGGCGCTCATCGGCGAGGGAGAGCTGCACGATGCGCAGGCGCAGGCGCTCGAAGCGCTGGAGCGCAGGGAGTCCGCGCTGGTGGTCATGGCCACCGGGCGCGGCAAGTCGCTGATCTTCCAACTGCATGCGGCCATGTGCGCGCTGCGCGACGGCAAGGCCAGCCTGCTCGTGTACCCGTTGCGCGCCCTGATCGCCGACCAGGCCTACCACCTGCGGCGCGCCTACGCCTCGTTCGGCCTGTCGGTCGAACTGCTCACTGGCGAATCCACGCCGCAGGAGCGCACGCGCGTCTACGAAGGGCTGAAGCGGGGCATGGTCGACGTGGTGCTCACGACACCCGAGTACCTGTCGTTCCACGCCCAGGAGCTGGCGGAATCGTCGCGCATCGGCTTCGTGGTCGTCGACGAGGCGCACCATATCGCTCAGGCGAAGGCCGGCAACCGTCCCGCGTACGCGAACCTGGGCGCGAACATCGACCTGCTGGGCGACGTGACCGTGCTCGCGCTCACCGCCACGGCCGGCCCGCAGGAGGCGCAGGCCATCGAGTCGGCGCTGGGCATCACGACGCGGGTGCTCGACCGCACCGACCGTCCCAACCTGGCGTTCGACGACCAGCGCCAAGCGCGCCGCCGCGAACAGTGCCTGGCCACGCTCGTGGCCGCGGGCGAGAAGACGGTCGTCTACGTGAACTCGCGCCAGCAATCGGTCGCCCTGGCCCGCACCTTGCGCAGCCAGGTTCCCCAGATGGGTTCGCTCATCGGCTTCTACAACGCGGGGCTTTCGCGCGGCGAGCGCAAGCGGGTCGAAGACCTGTTCCGCCGTGACCTTCTGCAGGTGCTCGTGTCCACGTCGGCCTTCGGCGAAGGCGTGAACATCCCGCACATCAGGCACGTGGTGCTCTACAACATGCCGTTCAACGAAATCGAGTTCAACCAGATGAGCGGCCGTGCCGGGCGCGATGGCGAGCCGGCCACGATCCACGTGCTGTTCGAATCGGACGACGCCCAGGTCAACGAGCACATCCTGCGCAGCGCCACGCCCGACCACGACACCATGGCCCAGATCTACCGCCAGCTGCGCGCCCTGCAGAAGAAGGCCGCCGGCGAGCCGTTTTCCATCACCAACGCCGAGCTGGCAGAGGAAGCGAGCAAGCAGGTGCCCGTCCATGCGGTCGGCGCCGAAAGCGTCGAGTGCGCGTTGGCGGTCTTTCGCGAGCTGGGACTGGTCGAGGTGGTGACGTCGGAAGGCGACGGGCACAAGCGCAGGATCCGCGTGCCCGATGCAGAAAGCAAAGTCGAGCTCACCGATAGCGTCCGCTACCGGGAGGGCCTGGACGAGATAGAAGTGTTCGCAACCTTCAGGGACTGGGTGACGTCGAGCACCGCCGAGCAGCTGCATCGGCGGATCATGGCGCCCATCCTTCCCACAAGCGAAGAAGAGGGCAGGTAGGATGTCGGACAAGGCAACCACAGAGCAGGACGTCTACGAAATCGGCGTCGACGAGGGCGAAGAGCCCCTGCTGGGCGAGGCGGCCAAGCCTACGGGCGGCGACGATCGCTACAGCGACGGTTCGGACGAGCTGTTGGGACGTGCCGGCGTTGCGGAGTACACCTTCCAGGAAACGGCCCAGTCGGCCAACCCCGCGCGCATCGCCCGCACCGAAACGCCCGAGCAGCGCTTTGCCGAACTGCGCGAGGAAGCCAGCTCGTATCTGTCGGAAGACGATCTGAAGATGCTCGACCGCGCCTTCGCCTTCGCCAGCGATGCTCACAAAGGGCAGATTCGCAAGAGCGGCGAGCCGTTCATCGCCCATCCCGTGGAAGTCGCCATCATCCTGGCCGATTTGCGCATGGACGTCGAAGTGCTCTGCGCGGCGCTGCTGCACGACACCGTCGAAGATTCCGAGGCAACCGTCGAGCAGGTGACCAAGCAGTTCAACGAGTCCGTGGCCCAGCTGGTGGACGGCGTGACCAAGATCACGCGCATCGAGGTCGAAAGCCTCTCGGACGAGCAGGCCCAGACCATTCGCAAGATGTTCGTGGCCATGAGCAAGGACATCCGCGTCATCGTCATCAAGCTCGCCGACCGTCTGCACAACATGCGCACGTTGGCGGCCCTGCGCGAAGACAGGCGCATCTTCAAGGCGCGCGAGACGCTCGAGATCTACGCGCCGATCGCGCACCGTTTGGGCATCAACTCGATCAAGTGGGAGCTGGAGGATCTGGCGTTCTTCTACCTGGAGCCCGCCCGCTTCCAACAGCTGTCGCGCATGGTGGCCGAATCGCGCACGCAGCGCGAGGAGTAACTGGGCAGCGTGATCGACATACTGAACGCGGAAATGGAGCGCGGCGGCATCAAGGCGTCCATCGCGGGCCGCCCGAAGCACCTGTACTCGATCTACCGCAAGATGATCGAGAAGGACCGCGGCTTCTCCGAGATCTACGACCTCATCGCAGTGCGCATCATCGTCGACACGGTGGGGGACTGCTATTCGGCGCTCGGTGCCGTGCACAGCCTGTGGCACCCGCTGCCGGGCCGCTTCAAAGACTACATCGCCATGCCGAAGTACAACATGTACCAGAGCCTGCACACCACCGTCATCGGCCCGGCGGGCCGTCCGCTCGAGGTGCAGATCCGCACCGAGGAAATGCACCACATGAGCGAGTACGGCGTGGCGGCGCACTGGCGCTACAAGGAAGGCGCCGACCGCAAGGACGCCGACTTCGACCGCCAGCTGGCCTGGCTGCGCCAGATGGTGGACTGGCAGGACGAAACCCAGGATTCGCGCGAGTTCCTGAAATCGCTGAAAGTGGACCTGGCGCCTGCCGAGGTGTTCGTGTTCACGCCACAGGGCGAAGTGCTCAGCCTGCGCTCGGGCTCCACGCCCGTGGACTTCGCCTACGCCATCCATACCGAGGTGGGCAACCACTGCGTGGGCGCCAAGGTCAACGGCAAGATCGTTCCGCTGTCCTACGAGCTGCAGGTGGGCGACCGCGTCGAGATCCTGACGCAGAAGAGCGCCGCACCCAGCCGCGATTGGGCAAACACCGTCAAGACCCCGCGCGCCCGTGCGAAGATCCGGGCGTACTTCAACCAGGTGACGCGCTCCGACGATCTGCAGACGGGCCGCGACAAGCTGTCCCGCGAGCTGCGCAAGCACGGGCTGGGCTTCTCCAACGCGAACAGCCAGCGCGTGATGCGAGACGTGGCCAAATCGTCGGGCTTCAAGGATGCCGACGACATGCTCGTCAACATCGGCACGGGCAAGGAAAGCGTGCAGCATGTGGCCAACCGCATGGTCAAGCTGCTGGTCGACGGCCCTGCTCAGGCCGAGAACACCGCCCTGGACGCCTACGGGGCCACGGGCAAGATGCCGCCGATGATCACCGAGGTCAAGCGCGTGCACAAGTCCACCTCCAGCGCCAGCAACGGCGTGGTGGTGAAGGGCTCCAGCGGCGTGCTCGTGCGCCTGTCGCGCTGCTGCAACCCGGTGCCGGGCGACGACATCGTCGGGTTCGTCACGCGCGGCAAGGGCGTGTCGGTGCACCGGCGCGACTGCCCCAACGCTACGAGCCTGATGGGGCAGCCCGAGCGCATCATCGACGTTGCCTGGGAAAGCGACCCGTCGGGTGCGACAGAGTACAAGGCGGAAGTCTTCCTGGAGGCCCTGGACCGCATGAACCTGCTGCGCGACGTGGTGGCCGTGCTGTCGGAAAGCGGCGCCAACGTGTTGTCGTCGTCTTCGTCGTCGCACCGCGGCGGCGTGGTCGAGATGCGTTTCCTGTTCCAGGTGAGCGACGTGTCCTCCATTGATAAAATCTTGCAGCGACTCCGGTCTGTTGACAGTGTGTTCGAGGCGCACCGCCTGGTGCCTGGCGAATCTATACGCAAGAAAAGGAAGTGATCGCACGTGATCATGAACAAGCATGTGATCGACGGCCTGTGCACGCCCCTGGAGGCGATGGAGGCCGGCATCCTGGCAACCAACGTCTACTTCGCAGGCGACGGGGCCGGCGGCCTGATCGTCGTCGACCCGGCTGACGATGCCGAAGGCCTGCTCGAGCAGATCGACGGCCGCCCGGTATCGGCCATCTTCGTCACCCACGGCCACTACGACCACATCTGCGCGCTCGACGAGGTGCGCAGCGCCACGCAGGCTCCCGTGTACGCGATGGCCGAGGAAGTCGATTCGATCGAGGAGCCGCGCATCGGCTACAACGGGCGCATCGCCCCTCCGTCCACGGTCGACCATGCGCTTCGCGACGGCGACGTCATCGAGGTGGGCAACACCGCCTGGCAGGTCATCCACACGCCCGGACACACGCCCGGCGGGTGCTGCTACCTGCTCACCGAAGATCACGCTCCCCAGCAGGGCAAGCCCGTGATGTTCGCAGGCGACACGCTGTTCTGCGGCACCATCGGCAGGACCGACCTGGAAGGCGGCAACATGGCGGACATGCGCGCCTCGCTGGGCAAGCTCGCCCGCTTGGACGACGACACCATCGTTTTGCCCGGACACGGGGCCCTCACGTCCATCGGCATCGAAAAGCCCCGTACAATAGAAGCGTTCAGGTAGGCGCTTGCAAGGAGGATTTCCATGGCACGCAGAAAGACCAAGCACGATTACTTCGCCACCTTCCATCAGCAAGCCGAGCTTGCGCTCGAAGAGGCCAACGTCCTGATCGAGGTGATGGAGAACTTCACCACGGCCGAAGCGGTACAGGAATACATGCCGCGCGCCCACGAGATCGAAACGCGGGCCGACGAGCTGAACCACTCGAATTTCAACGCCATCGCCGTCGACTTCATCACCCCCATCGACCGCGACGACGTGATCAAGATCTCGCAGGCCATCGACGAGGTCGTCGACGAGATCGAGGAAGTCGTGCGCGAGCTCTACATCATGAACGTGCACTCCATGCACGAAGGTGCGATCAAGATGGCGCAGATCATCAAGAAGGCGTGCGAGGCGCTCGTCGTGGTCACCGCCGAGTTCAAGAACTTCAAGAAGTCCGACGCCTTCAGGCGCGCCGTCGTCGACGCCAACAGCTTCGAGGAAGAGGCTGACGAGCTCTACGCCCAGCTGATCCGCAACTTGCATGTCGAGGACGAGGACAAGCCCATGCGCGTGCTGGTGTGGAGCCGTATCTTCAACAAGATGGAAGTCTGCTCCGACGTGTGCGAGCACGTGGCGGACATCATGAACTCGGTGCTGCTGAAGAATTCGTAGGCGAACCCTCCGCAAACATCCGTCAAAGCCCCAGGGGTGCTGACAGGTGCGCCCTTATTCGCTGCGCAGCGCTTCCACGGGGTCGCGGCGCGAGGCGTTCTGCGAGGGGATCAGGCCGGCGATGAAGGTGAGCACGATGCTCACGCCGATCAGCGCCAACGCCGACGTCCATGGCAGCGACATGATGTTGGGAACCTCCCAGCCCGCTTCGATGAACGCGTTGACGGGGACCGACAGCGCCAGTACCACCGCGATGGCCAGGATGCCCGAAGTCAGGCCCTCGATGAACGTTTCGGCATTGAACACGTTGGCGATGTTGCGCTTGCTCGCACCCATGGCGCGCAGGATGCCGATCTCCTTCTTGCGCTCCAGCACCGAGATGTAGGTGATGATGCCGATCATGATCGAGCTCACCACCAGGGAAATGCTCACGAAGGCGATGAGCACCAGGCTGATCGTGTCCACGATGCTGGTGACCGAGCTCATCAGCACGCCCGCGATGTCGCTGTACTGGATGGCCTGCTCCTCTTCGCCGTTCGCGCGCATGCGCTCGTTGTACCCGTCGATGATGCCCAGCACCTTTTCCTTGCTTTCGAAATCCACCGGGTAGATCGAAACGCTCTCGGGCGAATCGCTTTCGGCGTAGCCCAGCTTCTTCATGTTGCCGTCGTAGGAAAGCTCGTCGGCGTTCAGGTAGTTCATCAGCAGGCCGGCCAGGTCGTCTTGCGTCATGTTGAACGAGATGGCGTTCGAGAACTTGTTGGCGTCGAAGGAAAACCCGTTCTGCATGGCGTTTTGCAGTTGCGACATCTGGCCGGACAGCTTGCCCGAGATCGCACTCGACAGCTGGCTGCCCACGTTCTGCGTGACGGAGGCCATCTGGTTCTGCATCGCCTGCGCCATCTGCAAGCCCATCGCCTGGGCGGCCTGGGCCATCATCTGCTGCATCGCGTTGCTGAAATAAGGGATGAACTGCTGCGACATGTAGGTCTGCATCGACGCGTTGATGGCCGTCTCCACCTGGTTGCCCAGCTCCTGCTGCAGGGGTTGCACGATCTTCTGGGCGCTTTCCGTTTGCAGGTACTCCTGGAACAGGGCGCTGTAGGAGGCGGTTTGCGGGTCGCTGGCCTGCGATGCCGCGCGCTCGGCCGTCTGCTGGTTTGCGGCCGCCTGCGCTGCCGCCTTCTGGGCTGCTTCCAGCTGGGCTTGGGCCTGGGCGCGTCCCTCGTCGGTGGTCGCGGAGTCGACCGCCTTCTGGGCGTTGGCAACCGCTTGGGCTGCAGCAGCCGCCGCATCGCGCGCTTCGGCGCTGGCGGCTTCCGCCTGCGAGCGCGCTTGGGATGCGGATGCGCCCGATGCGGCCTGGGCCATCCCAGCGGGGGTGAGCTTGTTGTTGGCCACGGCCCATGCCAGGAAGTCGGCCGACAGGGCATCGGTCGCCTGCGAGATCTGCTTTTGCTGCTGCTCGGTCAGTTGCGAGGTGGACTGCGCGAGCCCCGAGCTCTGGGCGTCGAACTGCGGGGCGCCGCTCAGGATCTTGCGCATCGAGCTCTCGTCGAACAGGCTGCCCAGGCTGGAGGCGTCCAGCGACATCTTGTTCGGGTCGATGCCCAGCGAGTTCGCGTTCAGCGAATTCAGCCCCAGCGAGTTCGCGTCAAGAGAACCCAGGTCGAAGGCGCTGGTGTCCATCGAGAAGGCGTCCTTGAGGGCCTGCTCGTCCACCGTGAACATCGACCCCAGGTCGAAGTCGTTGCCCTGCTCTTCCTGCAGCTCGTCGAAGGTCTTGCCGGTGAACACATCGACGTCGCGGCTGCGCTTCTGCGCCTGGGCGATGTCGGAGGAAGCCGCCTGCTCCATCAGATGGTCGATGAGCTCGGGGGTGTAGGCGATGCCCTGCTGCAAGGCTATCGAGTTCGCGTCGGGGGAGGGCTGCACCACGCCCACGACCTTCAGGCGCATGCCGTCGGCCACCTTCTGCTTCATGATCTCCTGGTCGTTCGAGATGTCCGTCCAGATGCCCTGCGAGTCGTTGTACTGGTACAGGTCGCTGCTCGGCACAACCGAGAACTCCATTTCCAGCGCCTTTTCGATCGTGAAGTCCTGGGCCGTTTCGGGCACGTTGACCTCTTTGCCTTCCAGGATGTCCTTGGTCATCTGGTCCATGACGTCCGGGTCGTAGTAGCCCAGGCTGTAGAGTGCGTAGTCGGTGAGCCGTCCCGTGGAGCTGAGCACCAGCAGGCACTCGTCGTACTTCTCGGGCCAGCGGCCGGCCACCACGGTCATGTAGTCTTCGAGCAGCTCGCGGTTGTCCAGCATCTCGTTGAATATCTCGGTGCCGCTGCCGGTCATGCCGAACGCCGAAGCGTCCACGCCCCCGGTCAGGGTGTTTCCCATCGTCGAGGGGTTGAGCTGCTTGACGCCGTTCGACGTGTCGGTCATGTAGACGTTGGGCATGATGCCGTAGGAGTACTGCACGGTGTGCACGTAGGGCTCGATGCCCGATTCGTCGCTGTCCAGGAACGCCTTGAACTGCTTCAGGTTGTTGTTCTTCACCTGTGCGAACATGTCGGTCATGATGGGCACTTCGTCGATGGGCCCCGATGTGCGCACGACCTTCGCCTCGTCTTGCCCGCTCATGCCGCGCAGGCCCTTTTCGACCTTGTTCTCCTCTTCGGCCTCCTCGCCGTCGGTGGAGCCGCCCATGCGCGATGCGAGCAGTCCGCTGATGTCGAAACTCGACTTGGTGATGGTGAGCGGGTAGCTGGTGAGCGCCTCTTCCTCGGTGTCGGCGATGTAGTTGTTCACGCCGTTGGACAGCGACAGGATGGCCGCGATGCCGATGATGCCGATCGAGCCGGCGAACGCCGTCATGAACGTGCGGCCCTTCTTGGTCATCAGGTTGTTGAACGACAGTCCCAGGGCGGTCAAAAACCCCATGTGCGCGCGGCGTCCCTGCTTGTCGTCGGCCTTCTTGAAAGGAGTGCTGGCGGCCTGGGCTTCTTCAGGCGCAGCAGCGGCAGCCCCCGCTGCTGCAGCGGCGGCGACCCCTGCTGCTGCAGCGCTGGTCCCAAGGGCATCCGACGAGGCGGCTTCTTGCGCAACGCCGGCATCGAAGGGGTTCGAGTCGTCGATGATCTTGCCGTCTGCCAGGCGCACGGTCCTGGTCGCGTAGCGCTCGGCGAGCTCGGGGTTGTGCGTGACCATGATGACCAGGCGGTCGTTGGCGATTTCCTGCAACAGGTTCATCACCTGCACGCCCGTTTCGGTGTCCAGTGCGCCGGTGGGCTCGTCGGCCAGCACGATGTCGGGGTTGTTCACCAGTGCGCGTGCGATGGCCACGCGCTGCATCTGGCCGCCCGACAGCTGCCCGGGCTTCTTGTTGGCGTGCTCTTCCAGCCCCACGCGCGCCAGCGCCTCCAGTGCGCGCTCCTTGCGCTCGGCGCGGCTGGTGCCGGCGAGCGTGAGCGCCAGCTCCACGTTCGACAGCACGGTCTGGTGGGGGATCAGGTTGTAGCTTTGGAAGATGAAGCCGATGCGGTGGTTGCGGTAGGTGTCCCAATCGCCGCTCTTGTAGTTCTTCGTGGAGGTGCCGTTGATCACGATGTCGCCGGTGTCGGCGTGGTCCAGGCCGCCCAGCACGTTGAGCAGCGTGGTCTTGCCCGATCCCGACGGCCCCAGGATGGCCACGAACTCGTTGTCGCGAAACGTCAGGGAAACGCCGTCCAGGGCCTTCTGCACGAAGCTGCCGGTTGTATACGATTTACGTAAGTCGCGAAGCTCGATCACGAGTGCCGTCCCACCTGTCGGATGTGTATCCCCGTGATTATAGATGCGGGCAATGCCGGTGGGCGGGGCAGTTACGGAGCCGTAAAGAAACGCTACTTACTGGCTGCGTCCATTTCGGCGTGACGCTTCTGCTTGGCTTCGTACATGCGCTCGTCGGCCATTGCGAACAGGGAGTCCCAGGTCCAGTCGCCTTCGAGCTCCGTCGTGGATGCGAACCCGAACGACATGCTGAAGGCCAGCTCGGTGCCGTCCGACAGGTAGCTGGTCTTGCGCATGCTGCGGTACCAGTTCTCGACGTTGCTCTTGAACGTGTCGTAGTCGTTGGCGCAGTCGATGGCCACGAGCTCGTCGCCGCCGTAGCGCACGACGATTTGCTCCTTGTTCTTGGCGCGGCTGTTGAACTTGCGGCGCCAGAACCCGCCGACGTCGGACAGCATGATGTCGCCCGCATGGTGCCCGTAGTTGTCGTTGACGTCCTTGAAGCGGTCCAGGTCCATGATCGCGATGTGCACTGGCAGGTCGTGATCGCGCCTGAAGGGCAGCGACGGGATGAACACGTTGTTCAGGTAGTTGCGGTTCAGCACGCCGGTGAGCGCGTCGGTGATCAGCTGGTGGTTGTACCCTTCGATGACGCGGCCCACTTGCTCGAGCTGCGTGCTCTCGATGATGATGAAGTCGGTGGTGTCGGCAACCACTTCCAGGATGCAGGGATTGCCCTCAACGCGCAGGAAGCGAGACGTGATCCAGTAGGTGCGGTCGTTGTTGAACTCCATCTTGTAGATGGTTTCCTCGGTTTGCAGCGAGCGCAGGCTCGAGCAGTTCTCGCAGCGGTGGCCGTGGCCCCATACCGCGTTGCACAGGGCACCGGGAATCACGTTGCCTTCGGTGTCCAACAGCAGCTCGCTCATCGGGTCGACCAGGCGGACAACGTTCGTTCCCGTGCGCAGGAACCCCATCAGGTCTTCGATTTCTTGGCGTGTGAAATCCTTCTTCACAGCGTATCGCCCCTTAATCCATCAGCCACGTTGCGTGCACGAGCTCGGTGTGCCGCATCCAAGACGTCACCCGTATACCATACCGCAAATCCATTCTGTCTCCAGGGCAAACTCTTTGACAAACCTGGTAAAGTCACTGCACCCGACGAAAGATGAGGCTTACCCAACAAGCTTGCATGTGGTACCCTTACACATCCACGACATGCTTTCACGTGCTATGAACGGGCGCACGTGGGTCGGACCGAGCCAAGGAGACGCATGCCCGATATAAGCTTCGCCGCAGTGCTCCCTGCGATGCTAGCCCAGCCGGCTTTGGCGGTCATTATCATCCTTTCCGCAGGAACCCTCATCATGAACGGCGCCCACGACGCGGCCAACGCCATCGCGACGGCGGTGGCAACGCGCTCGATCCATCCCACGAAGGCGCTCATTATGGCGGCCATCTGCAACTTCCTGGGGGTGGCGCTCAGCGCGCTCATCTCGACGGCCGTCGCCCATACGATGACGACGATGGTCAATTTCGGGTCGAACAACGAACAGGCCCTGGTGGCGCTTGCCGCTGCGATGGTGGCCATCATCATCTGGGGCGGGGCAACCTGGTACTTCGGCATTCCGTCCAGCCAATCGCATGCGCTGATCGCGGGCATCACCGGTGCCGCCATCGCCTTGCAGGGAGGCATCGACGGCGTCAACTTCGCCGAGTGGTCGAAGGTGCTGTGGGGCCTGCTCGCCGCCACGGTGCTCGGGTTCTTCCTGGGGTGGCTCCTATCCAAGATCGGCGGTCTGCTGTTCAAGTTCGTGGACCATCGGCGCAGCGAGTCCGTCAGTGGCATCCTGCTCGACATCATGGCGGGCGTGCTCGCCTTCCTGCATGGTGCGCACGACGGCCAGAAGTTCATGGGCGTGTGCCTGCTCGCCATCATGCTCGCGATGGGGTACGGCCAGCAGATGCCCGACGAGTTCCCGCTGTGGATCATGCTCATGTGCTCCACGTGCATGCTCATCGGCACCGCCATCGGCGGCAAGAACATCATCAAGAGCGTGGGTCTCAACATCGTCAAGATGGACAAGTGGCAGGGCCTGACCGCCACGCTGGCCGCCAGCACCTGCATCTTCATCAGCAACATGACCGGCATGCCCATCTCCACCACGCATGCCAACACCACCGCCATCATGGGCGTGGGCACGGCCAAGCGCCGCGGTGCGGTGAACTGGGGCGCCTCGACCAGCATGATGAAGGCCTGGATCTACACCTTCCCGGGCTGCGGTTTGATGGGCTTCGTGTTCGCCAAAGTGTTCATCATGCTCTTCTAGGGGCGGTCCGCCCCGTGCGCTGCGGGCATCGTGCATGCCCGGGTCTTGCGTTGCCGCTGTGCGCCTAGTACGGAGGGCGCAGGAAACGCTCCCACCAATCGCGGGTGCCCATGCCGCTTGCAGCCAACATGTCCAGCATGGCGTCCTGCTGCTCGCGCGGGAGCATCTTGAACTCCTCGCGAATCTGCGCGGTGAAGGCAGCGGGGTCGTTCTGCATCATCGTCAGGGTTTCCTGCATCTGCTGGAGCATCTGGATGTCGAACCCGCCTTCGGGCATGTTCTTCATCAAATCGCCCAGGTCGGGCACGCCCATCGTGTTCTGCACGGGGGGTGCGCCCACCACGGCGGGGCGGGGGAGGTCCATCTGGTAGAGCGCCTCGAGCAGTGCGTCGAAGCCGTCGGGCACATCGCTGCCGCCGAGCGATTGCACGCTGAACACGTCCTGCTCGAAGACGATGGCCATGTTCCATCGGCGGGTGCCGGGTGCGCGCGTGTCGCCGTATTCGGGCTCCCAGTTGAAGGCGTCCAGGCCGGCGAGCGTGTCGCGCAGCGATTCGGCGACCGAGCGCGGCACCGTGCGCGTGAACGTGGTTTCGGGGTCGGCGGCCTTGCCCGATTCGACGAACAGCTCGTAGGCGTCGGAGTCGGCCAAGTATTTCATGCGCAGCACGCGCCGTCCGATGGCCCGGTCGGTCATCGAAAACGAAAAGCTGCTGAATGGAGGCTTCTTCTGTTCCATGCAACCAGTATACCCAACCCTTCCGGGTCGGGGGCGCAGGCCGTCAAAACACCCGTCCTTTCGGCGGTCGACTCACTTGCCGATGAGTCGTTCCGTTGCGCGCATGACGTGATAGCATACGAAACGGTGCACACCACGAGGCAAAGGAGCGCTCATGAACGAACTCGAGCTCAAGTACGGATGCAACCCGAATCAGAAGCCGTCTCGCATCTTCATGCCGGACGGATCGGACCTGCCCATCGCGGTGCTGAACGGCAAGCCGGGCTACATCAACTTCATGGACGCGTTCAACAGCTGGCAGCTGGTGCGCGAGCTGTCGCAGGCAACGGGACTGCCGGCAGCCGCCTCGTTCAAGCACGTGTCGCCCGCCGGTGCGGCCGTGGGACTGCCGCTTTCCGAAACCGAGCAGAAGGCGTACTTCGTGGAAGGCATGGAGCTCAGCCCCATCGCATGCGCCTACGCACGCGCGCGCGGCGCCGACAGGCTGTGCAGCTATGGCGACTGGGTCGCCCTGTCGGACGAATGCGACGAGCAGACGGCGCGCATCCTGGCGATGGAGGTCTCCGACGGCGTGATCGCACCCAGCTACTCTCCCGAGGCGCTGGAGATCCTGAAGACCAAGCGCAAGGGCGGCTACAACGTCGTCCAGATCGACCCGGGCTACGAGCCCGCCGAGCAGGAAACGCGCCTGATCTTCGGCATCTGCTTCGAACAGGGGCGCAACAACCTCAAGATCGACGAGAGCTGCCTGGACAACATCGTGTCGGCGAACAAGGACCTTCCCGCGCAGGCCAAGACCGACCTGGTCACCGCGCTCATCACCCTCAAGTACACGCAGAGCAATTCGGTGTGCTACGTGAAGAACGGCCAGGCCATCGGCATCGGCGCCGGCCAGCAGTCGCGCATCCACTGCACGCGCCTGGCGGGCAGCAAGGCCGACAACTGGCTGCTGCGCCAGCACCCCCGGGT
>CACXFZ010000087.1 GCA_902767025.1 uncultured Coriobacteriaceae bacterium | reverse complement strand
TTCGCCGTAGTAGGTGGCGCCTTCGTACTCTTCGGTAGCGCGCACGTCGACGATCTTGTAGTCCGCGAAGTTCTTCTGCAGCTCTTCGGTACCGATCACATGCGTGGTGTCAATCGCGTCGATCTCGACCGTGCAGGGAGTGGGTTCGGCACCACTCATCAGGCTGGTTTTCGCACCCGCAGCCACGAGCGCATCGATGCCGCCGTCCACCAGCTTCACGTCCTGGTAGCCCGCGGCGCGCAGCGTCCAGGCGATCCTGCCGTCTTCGCCCCATCCGGTGGTGGTGTGGGAGAGCAGGATGATCTGCTTGTTCTTGTCCAGCCCCAGCTTGCCCAGGCGTTGCGCCAGGTCTGCCGGCTCGGGGATCTTGCCCCAGCCTTCGTCGCCTTCGTGGCCGTACTCCGCCGAGCAGGTGGACAGGTCCTGCCACGTGACCGAGATCGCACCTTCCACCGAACCCATCTCGCCGGTGCAATCCACGAAGATCACCTGGTCGTCGCCCATCTTGGACACCGCTTCATCGGCGCCGAGGATGAGGGTTCCCGAAAACGGCGTCTGGTTTTCCGCGGCCGTGCTGCTCGTCGTCTTCGCTGTGGTGGCCGTGCTGCAGCCCACGGCAAGCGCCGCGCACAAGGCCAGCAGCATCGTCATGCCGGCCAGACGTTTCGTAACGAGCCTCATCTTTTTCTCCTGTCGTTTGGGGCGCAAAGCAATCTACGCCATGACGTGCTCTTCGCCAAGATACCGCAAAGACGCGCCTTGCAGGGCTTGCCGAGGCCTGCGAAGCACTCGCGCCTCGGCCGCGAGCATGCCGCAGCCCGCACCCCAGATGGCGCGCGGGCTGCAGGACGATTCGATCCGCGGTTTGGATTACAGAATCTTGGGGTTCTTCGCCGGGGAGTTGCCCGCCGACTTGTCCTTGGGCTCGGTCGGAATGGGCTTGTGGCAATGCGGGCACTCGCCCGACTCGATGCCGACGCTCGCCGCCACGGGCAGCCCACAGCTGGGGCACGTGCCCATCTGAACCTGAGGCTCGTTACCCGCCATTGCACTTGGCCTGAAACACATAGCAGTCCTCCTTCTACTATCTTGGACGGCTTCTTGCCTTCCTGCTACCTACATACAATCAGAAACCCCGTTGCGGTCCTCTCTATTCCTGGTACGCAACGGCACTCTGTTTCATCCCGTTATCTTCTAACTTTATAGTTTACCCCAACCATGCCCCAACGGACCCGTGCAAGACGGCCCACAGGCACATACTTGCAATGCAGCGGCACGAAGCACGCGCGTCCTTGCGCAAGGCCCGGTAGGGTGCGTGTGCCTGCGCTACGGGCGGTCAAGTAGAAATTCTTGGCTGATTTCGAATTTCGTGGCAAGAATCTCCGGTTTTATGGGTTCGGCTCCGTGCAGCATGGCAGAAAAGTGACCTATTGTATGCTTTTATTACTTATATGCTTAGTTCGTCCGCAGGCGACCCACCGCAGAGCTGGCCCACTCCCATAAAACTGGAGATTCTTGCCAGCTTTCCTGTTTTGAGCCAAGAATTCCTACTCGGACAGGCTCGAGGCGGCCCAAGTGCCACTGAACCGGTCGCGCTGCCAGGCCCAAACCGGAGCAGCCTACTCGAAGACGAGGGTGCCGAAGCTTTCCGGCACGTGGAAGTTGGGGGTCTCGCAGCTGAATGTATCTACCCATTTTCTACATAATTATGCGTGCTTTGCGCGAACGAGTTCGCATGCAAGTGCCTGCAGGTTGTTGCGGCGCGTCCTGTGCCGGCAACAAGGTTTTACGCTATGCGGTAGCGGCGGGCAGTATCGTCTTCGAGTCGCTCGATTTCCCCCGCGCGCACCAGGAACTCCAGGTAGGACAGCATCTGCGTGAGCATGCTCAGCCGCAGGTACGGGTTCAGCCTGCCCCAGTCCTTGAAGGGTCCCCGCTTCTTCCACGGCATCACGCGCGTGATCTGGTGCCCGCGCGCTTCGGGGTTCAACGCAACCGTTTCGTAGACCTGGCCCAGGCGAAGCGCATGGTGCTCCCGCATCTGGTCGATGCGGCCCGTCAGGTCGAAGAACGCCTCCCCATGCCCCGGCAGCACGGCACGGCAGCTCAACGCGCCCACCTTGTCCAGGCTGTCCAGGTAGTCGCGCGTGCTGTCGTCCCCTTCGAAGGGAAGCGACAGCCCCGTCGTGATCTCTTCGAGCACATGGTCGCCGCTTATCAGGAAGCCCTCTTCTTCGCTGAACAGGCAGATGTGCCCGCGCGTGTGCCCCGGCGTTTCGACGACGCGCATGGCATGGGGCCCCACGCGCACGACATCGCCTTCCGAGAGCAGCTTGTACACGCGGTCGGGCAGATCGCAAACGCGCACTTCCGACATGTAGGCAGCCAGGCCCCGCATCGAGACCGACGGCACGCCTTCCTTGCGCAGCACGTCGCGCAGCAGCGCCTTGCGCTTGTCGTAGTGGTTCCACGGGTTGTTGAAGTAGGCGGCCTCTCCCAGCAGGATCTGCGCACCCGGATGCGCCAGCTCCTTGAGCATGGCCGCATGGTCGAAGTGCAGGTGCGTGCACAGATAGCGCGCCTGGTCCAAATCGATGCCGATGCTTTTGGCCGCGCCCGCAAGCACCAGGCCGGCGCGCACCGACCTGACTCCCGGGTCGATGACCAGCACGTCGTCGCCGCTGCGCATGATGTAGCAGTTCGTGTGCGCCAGGCCCAGATGGGCGTAGGGCACGCGCACCACGTGGATCTCGGGCTCTTCCCAGACGAGCTCGTGCTCCCGTATGAACAAGTTCAGGGCCATGAGGTCGGACACCTTTCCTTCGAACCACCCGCTGCCCCTATTATACGGGCCCCGAGCGCTCCCCCGACGTGCGCGAATGCCTGGGTTGCACCACGCGCGTCCGGGCCCCTGCGCGAAGGCGGCCCGCTCAGGGCAAGAACCGCAGCCGCCAACCCTGGCGTCACGTGCAATGCGGCTTATACTAGTCATGCAGAAAACGAAGGCCGCCGGCAAGGCCATGTGCAGCGCATGAAAGGACAAGTCCCATGATTGACGGAACCTACAACATCGAAGTCGACACCCCGTTCGGACGCAAGCAGGGCACGGTGGCCATCCGCACCGAAGGCGATGTGGCCATCGCCGACATCGACGCACCCATCGTGGGCAAACAGCACGTCGAGGGACGCGCGGAAGGCGACCGCTTCACGTCCGAAGGCGAATTCAAGATCAAGCTTGTGGGCAAGGTCACCTATTCGCTGCAGGGCGAGGTCGTCGGCGACGACCTGAACATCTCCATCGACTCGAGCAAGGGCTCGTTCCAGCTGGCAGGCAAGCGCGCCTAGCCCCCTCGCACCCGCAGCCACAGCGCGCGGGCGGTTCGCAACGGAATAGACCGACGGCAGGTTGTCCCGCCGCCGGTCTTTTTGCATTCCCACTTGCAGGGTCGGACAGCCTGTGCCCATCCCCTGTGCAAGCTAGAGGACGATCTCCTCGTCCGATGCGCTGTCGATCTTGTCGACGAGGTTGTCCAGGCGCTCCTTGATCTTGGCGTGATGCTCGTCGCGCTTGGCCTTGCGTGCAGCCTTCCTGTCGGCCTTGGCCTCCGCCCACACCTGGTTGCTGATGTCGGCCTGAAGCTCGTACATGCGGTCGACGTCGTCGGCGATGTCGACGGCATCGTAGCGCACGATGGTGACCTTGTAGTCGGCGAACACGGCGTCGAACGCGGGCTCTTCCTCGCCCACCAGCGCCACGATGGCGGTTTCGCCTTCGTAGATCTTGTTAGCGATGACGGACAGGGACGACATGGTGTCGGCGGCGTAGCCGACATCAGCCGAGGCTCCCGCCCATGCGCCCGCGGACGCGCCCAGGATGACGCCGATGGGGCCGCCCAGGATGCCCACGAGGGACCCGATGACCATGCCCGTCGCCGTGCCGGTGCCGGGCTCTTCGATGCCGAAGCTGTCGCACACCTCGATGACGTTGTCCTTGTTGCGGATCAGCGCACCTTCCGCTGCGACGTAGTTTTCACCTTCCGGGGCCTTGCGCAACTCGTTGAATGCCTGAAACGCTTCGCTCTCCACTTTGAAAATTGCCATAACCAGATTGTTGTTCATACTTACTCCTAACGTCTCGGTCGTGCTGTTTCGCGGCTGGCACCGCACGCCCATTCAAGCAGAACCCATTCCGCCTCGATCGCAAGATGCGCTACGATGCAAATGCGAAACGTTTCGTTCGAGCCAGATTGGAGGATTCACATGGAAAACTCCCTCGTTGAGCGCCACATCGAGAACGCCGTGGAGGACATGTTCGACGACAAGGCCGTGCGCTTCATGAAAGGCGTCAGCAAACTGGCCGCCAGGCAAGGCGGCGAAACAACCATCGATAACTACAAGCTGCTGGGCAAGCGCGCACTGATCGTTGCGGGCGCCGCCATCCTGGCCGTGCAGGTGACGACCTCCATCGTCGGCCTGGTGGCATCGCGCAAAAGCGAAGAGCAGCGCATCGAGAAAGTGGTCCGTCGCGTGCTCGACGAAGAAGGGTTGAGCGCTGGAGCGGAGGCGTAGATGAGCAACAAGAAGAAGAGCATCGCATTCGGAAAGTCCCTGCGCGAGAACGTGCCGCGCGAATCGCATGCCGACTGGGAGCCGACGGCAGACCGCCCCGATCCGGTCGAACTGCTGCGCAGCCAGGGGAAGACGCGCGTGCAGGAGCTGCTGCCCCTGCGCTACGAGCGCATGTCGGCATCGGCGTTCACCTTCTACCGCGGCGCCGCCCTGATCATGGCCTCCGACCTGTCAACCACCCCGACGACGGGCATCTCGCAAGTCGTGCTCAGCCGCATCGAAACCGGGGCGGGCAATCCCACCCTCGCCTTGCTGGAGGAAATCGCGAGCGCGTTGGGCACCACTTTGCAGGTCGCACTGTCCCGCGAGCAGCACGGGCATGACGCGGAGCGTTGCGGGCAAAGCGATAACTCGTGACCGAGCTGGAAGGCGATGCTGCGCGCTGACCCTGCGCTGAGGTATCCTTAGTGCCAGCGACGAAGGGGGTGCCCCATGACCAACACGCTCATCCTGATGCGGCATGGCAAAGCACAGCGGCCGGAATTCGGACAGCCCGACGAAGAGCGGCAGCTGACCGCGTACGGCAAGCGAGCGCTTCGCGTCTTCCTGCCCCACGCCCTCGACCTGGTGCCGCGCGACGCAACCGTTCAGATCTGGTCCAGTCCCGCAGCCCGCGCCCAACAAACGGCGCGCGTCGTTTTAAAGGCGTGCAAGCAGGCCGGCGTCAAGGTGCTCCCCGAGGTGCTGATCGTCGACGCGCTCTGGAGCCAGAACTTCGGCGCATTCACGGAACTCGCCGACGCATCGGATGCCGATATCGTGTTCGCCGTGGGCCACAACCCGTTCATCGAGACGGCGCTGGCGCGCCTGACCGGCTCGCAGGTCTGCTTTGCCACCGGCGCGTTTGCCGCGTGCACGTTCACCGACGAGGGTACCGGCCACGCCCTGGGCAGGCACTGCGACACGCCCGGCGAGGCGGACGGTGCAGACGGTGCGAACGCAGCCGGAGAAGCCGGCGGAGCATACCCTGCGCTTACCGCCCCACCGGCACGACTGCTCTGGTTCGTCCAAGGGCCGATCTCTTCGCACTGGAAGACCCTGACGAGCATGGAGCGCACGCTGGGAGAGGCAGCCCAGACCGTGAGCGACCGCTTGGAGGCGTTTCTCGCCGACCCCGACGACGTGGAGACCATGCACAAGTTCCGCGTGTCCATCCGCACGCTGCGCAGCTTGCTTGCATTCGTGTCGCCTTGGCAGCAACGCGCGCAGAACAAGTCCTGCCAATCCCAGCTGCGAAGCATCGTGCGCAAGACGTCCCGCCTGCGCGAGCTCGACGTCCTTGCCCAGATGGCGTTCGACCTGGAAGGCGGCTCTCCCGAGCTGGCGGTGTTCTGCTTCGACCTTGCCGCCCAGGAACGCGCGCGCGTCTACCGCATCCTGTCTGCGAAGCGGACGGTCAAGGCCATCGAGAGCATACGTGACCAGCTGCAGAATGTGAAATGGCGCGCAAGCATCGAGGCGGCGGGGCTGCCCTGCTCCCAAGTGCGTCAGCGCTTCGACGAGCTGGCCCAAGCCCTCGAGCAGGACATGGTGTCGCTGGACCTGGCCGACGCACAGGCCACGCACGACGTGCGCAAGGACGCCAAGCGCGTGCGCTACGACGCCGAGCGGTTCGAGGACCTGCTGGGCGAGGACGCCCTGGCGATTGCGCAAGGCATGGAGGCGCACCAGGACGAGCTGGGGGCCATCTGCGATGCGCGCGTGAACATCGACATCATCGGCGGAATCGACACGTCCGGCCTGCCCGATCAGGTTGCCCAGGAGATTGCAGCACTGCGCGCGCAGAACCAGGACTTCCTGGACGCGGCACTGCGCGAAGGTTAGCCGACCCGCAAACGCCTTCCCACCTGAGAAGCCGCAGGGTGCCCAACCGCTGGCACGACGCATGCACACCATGCGCAGCCGTATAATGCAGCTCATGGCCACCGAGCACTTCAACATACTCGCACACGTCACCGACCGCACCGCGTTTCGTGCGTGGCTCGTTCAAAACCACGCAACCGAGCGCGAATGCTGGGTCGCCGTCAAGCGCGGCAGGCCGGTCGACGACAGCACGTTCTGGTACCTGGACGCCGTGGAAGAGGCGCTGTGCTTCGGGTGGATCGACAGCACTCACAAGGAGATCGGCGGCACGAGAATGCAGCGGTTCGGGCCAAGGAAGCCCAACAGCCCCTGGACCGAACTGAACAAGGAGCGCGTGCGCAGGCTCGAAAAGCTCGGGCTCATGACCGACGCGGGCCGCAGCGTCCTGCCTCCCTTGGGCCCACGGAGCTTCCGCATCGACGACGACGTGGCGGCCGCGCTCAAACGGGCCCGATGCTGGTCCAAGTTCAGAAGCTTCCCACCCCTGTACCAGCGCGTGCGCGCCTACAACGTCGCCTTCTACAAGACGCGGGATGTCGAAACGTACACGCGCAGCCTGAACAACCTTGTCGCGTACACGAAGCGCGGCGAGATGTTCGGCGAGTGGAACGACTACGGCCGCCTGCTCGACTACTGACGGGCCCGGCAGGCACGTGCGCTTTACTTCCGGCTGCTTCCCAGGTAGTGCAGGCAGAGCATGGTGAGGTCGTCGAACTGCGCAGCTTCTCCGACGAATTCGGCCACTGCCTCGTTCACGGCATCCAAGACCTCATGCGGCGCCTTGTCTCCAACCGGGCGCAGCGCCTCCACCATCCGGTCGATGCCGAACAGCTCTTCGTCGTTGCTCGTCGCCTCGGGAACGCCATCGGTGTACAGGAACAGCTTGTCGCCCGGCTCGAGCTGCACCTCGTATTCCCGGTACGGGACGTCTTCCATCACACCTATCGCCGGGCCATGCGGATCCTTCATCAGCTCGAAAACACCGTCTCCCTGCTTGAAGACCGGGTACTCGTGCCCGGCGTCGGCGGCGACCAACCTGCCCGTGCTTACGTCGAGCATGCCCACCCACAAGGTGACGAACATGTCCTCGGGGTTGTTGTTGCAGATCTGCCTGTTGGCGATCTCGAGCACTTCCTTGGGGCTGTGCCCGATCAGGGCCAGGTTCTGCACGAGGATCTTCGAGATCATCATGAACAGCGCGGCCGGCACGCCCTTGCCCGAAACGTCCGCGATGGCGATCACCAGGCGGTTTTCGTCCACGAAGAAGAAGTCGTAGAAGTCGCCGCCCACTTCCTTGGCGGGGCTCATCGACCCGTAGATGTCGAACTCGTCGCGCTCGGGGAAGGCGGGGTAGATGCTCGGGAGCATGCTGGCCTGGATGCGGCTGGCAAGCTCGAGTTCCGTGCCGATGCGCTCCTTTTCTGCGGTGATTTCCATCAGGTTGTCGACGTAGTCCTTCACCTGCTCCTCCATCAGGTCGATGGAGGCGGCAAGCTGGCCGATCTCGTCGGTGTTGCGCACGACATCCGCCAGCTTCGTCGTGGCGGGCACGTTCTCCGTGGCGAAGCGCGTCGCCTCCTCCGAGATCAGCTTCAAGGGCCTGAGCAGCGTCTTGTTCAAGAACAGGCTCTGCCCCACGATGAACAGCACCACCAGGCCGGCGAGGGCCAGCAGGACGTTGACCAGGTAGTGCTGACGGCCGCCGGCCAGGACATCCATCTGGCGCTGGACGCACAGGATGCCCTTGACCTGCCCGTCCGACCCCTTCAGCCCCACCATCGCGGTGATGTGGGGGTCGGTTTCGATGTAGCCGCGGTCGCGGATCACCAGCTCGCGGTCGGATTTGAGGTCGTAGAGCGCGGCGTACTTCTGCCGGTACTCGTCGTTGGTGGTGTCGCGCACGTACCCGAACTCGTAGATGTCGTAGGGACTGCCATGCAGGATGGTCGAGAAGAGGAACGTGATGTGCGCGTAGTCCGAGCGGTCGGGCACGATCACGTAGACGAACATCGACCCGGACGCGTTGCACAGGTAGTCCAGTTCGTTCCACACCTGCTCGTACTCCTCGCCCACGCCCCCGCTTTGGGCGTAGGCGTCCATGCGGTCCGCGTCCACGATCTGGGCGGCGCGCTCTGCCGTCTGGAAGGCCTCTTCGGAATACTGCTTCAATGCTTCGTCGGTGAAGCACTTGGCGCCGATGACGATGACGACGGCGGCGAACAGCAGCAGCATCAACACGATGCTCAGGACGCTCTTCACTGCTGCATGTTGTTTGATTGCATTGAACATGGTGATCCCCGCCTGCCATGTGCCGCATGTTTCTGCTGACTATACTAGCAAACCTGTTGGCGTTTAGTCTGCACCGACACCTCGGCAACGTGGCGCTCGCCCCGTGTCGCGCATAGTGGGCAGCAGCTGCAGCCGGGCCCCGAAACGCACGGCCCTTCGCTGG
>CACXFZ010000086.1 GCA_902767025.1 uncultured Coriobacteriaceae bacterium | reverse complement strand
CTTGAAATGCTGGCCTGCGCGGGAGCTCGAACCCATTGCCCGTCGCGGGCGATGCTGTCGCGAAACCCCAGGTGGATGGCGCGTTGTCACCGAATGACCGACCACCTGCCGCGCGAGCCCATCCGTTCCAGCCTGCCTTCGGCCTTGAGCGCGCTCACGTCCCTGTTCAGGGTGGCGATGGGTATGCCAAGCACGTCCCGGGCGGCGGCCAGGCTGGATTCCGGATTGTCCGCGAAGTACGCGAGCACGGCCTCCCGGCGCCCTGCCTTGCCCCGTGGCACGGCGCTCTTGCCCCCATCGCCGTGGTGAGCGTAGATCGTGGCCATGAAGGACATCCGCTGCTCGTCGGTCTCGATAAGCGGGTCCGGCGAGCCGTTGTCGCGCAGCGCCTTGAGCATCTGGTGAATACCGACGTTGCGGCCCGCGGTGAATCCCAGCTCTTTCAGGTACTCGCCGATGCGCCGGTTCCGGGAGCGTCCGCAGGTCATGCGGTACGTCTTCAGGTCCTCGATGCCGATCGGGCATACGTCGCCGGGATGGCTCAGCACCTCGATGCGATCGGGCAGAACCCGCACCTGGATGGGCTCGCGTTCGTCGTAGCCCTTGTGGCAGACGGCGTTTGCAAGCACTTCCCTTAGGGTGGTAGGCGGGTAATTGAAATGCCTGCTGCCCGGCTCACCATCACGGCCCTTGAGCACGTGCTCCTCCACCAGGTTGTTCTCCAGGTACCGAAGCGCGTCTTGCAGCTGCACGTGAAGCGGCCCCTTGAACAGGTGCTCGACGATCCTGTCGCCCCGCTCGCCGTCGGGCAGCTCGACCACCTCTATATAAGCATCAGGGAAGAACGTTTGGGGGTCCGCGCAGAAGAAGAGGAGGCCGGCGTTCAGGGGTTTGACGCATTCCGACGTCGCATCCGCTATGTGCATGTTCAGGCACAGGTCGGCGAAGCCCATCTTGTCCGCACGGTCGTACAGCGTGCTGCCGACCTCTTTGAGATAGGACTTGACGAGCATGATGCTCAAATCGTCGAGAGCCGCCGAGTGGTTGGGCCTGTCGTCGAACGGAACGTTGTTCGCCAGCGCGTACAGGTCGCTTTCCTCTTCGGGTGTGGGTTTGGCCGTGGACGAATCCTTGCGCACCCAGCAGACGCGCCCGGACTGCCCCTTCGAGCCCTTGGGCGCCGAATACGGGCGCGTGCTGCCACCCGGACACCACAGGACGATGAAAGCCTTGCCCCGATAGTCCACGACTTCGGCGATGGGCATGTACGCCGGCTGGATCAGCTTGCACTTGTTGAAGATGTCCTTCAGCCACGCGCCTGCCTGCTCTGGAGGGATGCCCACCAGCTCCTTGGGCTTGCCCTCCTTGTCGCGCACCCCGATCACAAGGTAGCCGCCACCCAGGTTGTCGAGGTCGTTGGCGAATGCGCAGATGGTCTTCAGGGATGCCTTCGGGTCCCAGGCTGCCTTGAACTCGATGCGCTCCTTCTCGATTTTGTCTCCTGCAAGCAGGGTCTCCATGCTCGTGGGGATTGCCATGTGCCGCCTCCCTCGACGTCTTGACTTTATCAACTCCGTATCATTTCCATATCATTATAGCCTATGATATGTCTTTGATATGATGTGTTGATACAGTTTGCTGCCAGTACGTGTTTCTGCATCAGACGGGTGGCAAAGATGCGATTTTGCACACGCGTAGTACTATGATGGCTCACACAAGAGCGCGCAGCATCGCAGAAACGTTTGCCAACTGCGCCGCAGGAAGGGGTTGTGCACATGGGCTCGGGACACCGAAACATGCCCGCGATGAAGCGCACGAGGGCATTGGCCGCGTTTGCGGCGCTGTTGGCCACGCTGGCCCTTGCCGCATGCGCGCAACCTGCAAGCGAGCAGGGCGCCTCAAGCGTCCAGAGCACCTCGGCATCCCAGTCGGCAGCGCAATCGTCGGCCCCATCGTCGGCAAGCGCATCGTCTGAAGCGTCCTCCGAGACCCCGGAAACCCCGGAACCCGCACTACCCGCCCTGATCGAGAACCTGGCAATTCAATGGGAGGAAACGGGCGGCATCCGCATCGCCCTTCCCGCCGATGACCTGGGGTTATACGGTTTTTCCTTCGGGGACGGCGTCAACGTCGCATTCTCGAACGGGTTCGCTTTCGAAGGCGTCCCCTATTACAACGGCGAACACAAGCTCTACGGCGACATCATGCTCGTGGGGCATCCCGGCGACGCCACCATCACGCTTGTCAGCGCCTCCGGCGAATCCCCCTGGTACTGGGCGGGGGTTTCCGAGGCGGACACCGCAACCATCTCGATGAACCAGGTGGGCGCCTATCGGGGCGTGCAGGAGGCTTTCAGCCACCTGTACTCGTACGAGCGCGCCGACTACGGCTCCGACGAGGCTTTCGCCAACTTCCGCATGTTCGCGGCGGGCAGCATGGCATCGGGCCTGTGCTACCGCTGCGCCTCCCCCATCTACAACGACCGCGGCCGCGCCGCCTACGCCGCACCCCTGCTGCAGCAGGCGGGCACGGCGTTCGTGCTCAACCTGTCCGACAGCCTCGACGAGGCGTCCCAGTTCATCGCAAACGCCACTGCGCAGGGCGTCGACACCTCCTACTACGAATCCCTGCTCGCATCGGGCAACGTGGCCATGCCGAACCTGAGCACCGACTACCAAACCCGCGAGTTCGCCACATCGCTCGCCCCCGCACTCGCCACGATGGCGCAGCACGACGGGCCCTACCTGGTGCATTGCATCGAAGGCAAGGACCGCACGGGGTTCGTCTGCATGCTGCTCGAATCGCTGTGCGGGGCAAGCTACGACGAAATGGTCGCCGATTACATGGTCACCTACGACAACTACTACGGCATCAACCCACAGGACAAGGCCATCGCCTACGACACGGTGCGAACCACGCACATCGACGAGATGTTCCGCTACGTGGCAGGCGTCGACGACCAGGCCGACCTGACCGCAATCGACTACGCTGCAGCCGCCCGCAGCTACCTGATGAACGCCGGCATGACCAACGAGCAGATCGATGCCCTGGTGGCACGCCTGGTGGGCTAGAAGCCGAAACTCCGCAGAGTCTTAGTCCTCGTTGCCAGCGGCCACTTCGCCGTCGTCCTCGCGCTCCTCACCGATGCGGTCGCGCAGGGCCAGCACGTAGCGCTCGGGGTCGTCCTTGAACGCGATGCAGGCGCGCTCGTCGAACAGGCGCTTGTAGGGGCAGCCGCCTACGCAGGTGGGAAGCCACACGCACTCGCGGCACTCCTCATCGGCAATGGGCACTGCGGTGTTCAGGAACATGGTCAGGTTGTCGGGGTTGCTCGCCGTTGCAAACGGGTCGGTCGGATCCCAATCGTGCGCGGTGCCGAAGCTGATGTCGGGCTTGTCCACGGCCTCCCAGCACTTTTGCAGGTTGCCCTGGGCGTCGATTCCCACCGACCAGAGGTTGTGCGCACCGCAGTAGTGGCCCCGGCCCGCATGGAACCGCCCTGCCTCCTGACGCACGCCCACCTCGGACGCATGGGTGCCGCACAGCAGGTTCACCTGCTCGCCGCGCTCGTCGGCGGCCTCGCTGCCGGCGACCGGCGCCGGGTAGTAATGCAGCTTGTTGCCGGACTCCTCGGCCAGCTGCCCGATGAACGCCTGCAGCTCGTCCATTTCTGCGCGGTTTCCCTCGTGCACGTTGTGGCGCACGTTGACCTTGAAGGGGATCTTGCATGAGCGCAGGTTGGTGGTGATGCGCTCGAACGTGGGTCCGCCGTTGGCGAGCCGCCTGGTGGCGTCGTGGGTGGCCCCCATGCCGTCGATGGTCACCTGGGCGGACGCCACCTTGCAGCGATCCAGCAAGTCGACGGTGTCCTGTGTGAGCAGATAGCCGTTGGTGATGATGCTCGCGCGGTACTCGCCGCCACACTCCTCGGCCAGCGCCATCAGCCGCTCGGACAGCGATTCGATGATGTCGCAGGCCAGCAGCGGCTCGCCGCCGAACCATGAGACGCTGATGTTCTTGCCGCCGGAGGCGTCGAGCATGCGCTTCGCGAGCGCCACGACGTCGTCTTGCACGTCGGGTTCCATCTTCCCCGCGTAGTGGTCCTCGAAGCAGTACGGGCAGTCGAAGTTGCATCCCATCGTGGGGCAGATGGTCAGGCCGACGCCGTTCACGCCCATGCATGCACCCCGCCCCATGGTCTCGAGCGCGGCCCGCTCGTCGAAGTTCGCGATGATGCCGCGCCGCGCGAAGCGCTCGATGATCGGATGATTCTCGTCCAGCTCCTCCAGAACCGAGAGCAGGTACAGCTCGATCGGGTTGTATTCGGCGCAGGTGCCCTTGAACAGGTTGGCGATGGCCACCGTCTTGCCCTCGGGCACGGGCGCGCTCAGGTTGTAACGCGACACATGCCAGCCGGCCTCGCCCGCCGTCCGCGACGGGGCTTCGTGCGTTTGCTCCCTGGAATCCATTGCAGTCTGCCGTCCTTCTCTCGAAATGCTCGCCTACCGGGTCGCCGAACCCTCATCGCCCGCAAGGCCCGTTCGCGTCCCGTGCCTATAGTACGTGCTAACGGCCGGTTTCGTTTCGACGAATTCGCCGCCGGGTCCGGCGCTCCACGCGCACGCCCCTACGTGCCCTGCGCGGAGAACTTGACGATGCACAGGATGACGAACGAGACCACCACCACGATGGTGATGGGCCAGCCCAGGTTGTAGGGAACCAGCCGCACGAGCTTGACCAACGCCGGGTAGAGCACCCACACGTACAGCGTGAGCAGCCCGCCGAGCAGCAGGTCGTTGACGATCCACGCCTGCCCCAGGATGTTGCCCGGCAGGTACGAGTTGTCCCACAGGGGATATTTGCCGGTGACGGGGTCGGGCTGGTTGAGCAGCAGCCCCATCACCAGCTCGCCGATGGCGCTTGCCACCACGCACACGACGAAGAAGATGAGCACGGCGCGCCACCGCGGCTGATAGTGGTCGAGCAGCCAGTTGTGCGGGGGCACCAGCACAACGGCGGCCAGCACCGCGGCGATGCCGTAGACCAGAAACGGGTACATGGGGTCGGCGAACACCAGCGAATCGTCGTCGACGATGCCGAAGGCCCAATCGTTGAACAGGCAGTACGGGATCTCGATCCAGTGCCCGACCACCGAAAACACGCAGAAGGCGATGGCCATGCAGCGCCAGAAGCGCACGCTCCAGGGGGCCCAGCCGAAGTGGGCGGCGCGCTCGCGCTCGTAGCGGTAGGCCGAGCGCGGCGTCAGCGGCGGCAGGTCGCCTCCCAGATGGTGGCCCGCCTTCTCTACGTGCTCGGACGTGGGATGTTCGTTGCAATCGGTGCCCATGCGTGAAGACACACCGCCTTGCCCGCTAAGAAGCCGTGTTCGTAAGGCCCTGGACAACTGTTTGGATGTCGCTCCCGCTCACGTTGATGTAGTACAACGCGTACAGGATGGCGCAGCCGACCACGGCGATGATCAGGATGCCCGTGCCCGCCTCGTTGGGTATGCGGCGGAACATCCGCTCCAGCGCCGGGTACACCAACCAGGTCATGACGGTGGCGGCGAATCCGAAGAAGAGCGCGTTCTGCAGGCACACCTGGCCCATGAAGTTGCAGAACATGTCGCTGTAGTCCCACAGCTGCAGGTCGGCGTTGGTGATCAGGCCCATCACCAGCTCGATAACCGTGCACACCAGGGCGTTCGCGATGTAGCTGAGCACCAGTGCGGGGAACTGCCGGCCGATCTTGCGCTGCAGCCAGTTCTTCAACGGGTAGAGCAGCAGCGCGCACGCGCAGAACCCGATGCCGTAGACGGGGAACGGGTAGAGCCAGTCGCTCCAGATCTGACTGGTGGGGTCGTACGTGCCCGGCACGATGCCGTACTTGATGAGCAGGCACACGCCCGCTTCCATCCAGTGGCCCACGATGGAGAACACGACGAAGTAGATGATGAGGTTGCGCCAGAACGCCCACGACTTCGGACGGAAGAAGCTTTCCTCTTCGTCCAGGTCGTCGTTGAGCGTGCGCTTGTTGAACGGCTCGACGAGCGTGGCCTTCACGCGGGTGCTCGTCAGGAAGTACACGAGCATGAACAGGTCGCCCGAGCACAGGAACAGCTGCGTCACGATGTTGAAGTTGCCCGTGAAGATGTTGAACGCCGTGCCCACGATGATGTTGAACAGGCTGACGCCCACGACCCAAGGGCGCGCGGCCTTCTTGTGCTTCCAGATGAGCCAGAACGTGACGGCGTTGGCCATCACGTTGACCATGTTCAGGATGTCGGCGAACTCGAGGGTGTAGCTGCCCTTGATGTAGGTGGTGAGCGCGAACACCGTGAACAGGACGTTGATGCCCAACACCACCATGATGACACGGAGAAAGCCCAGGCTCTCGGGGTTGGAGTACCTGATGGCGTTGTATGCGCGCCGGGCCGTCCGGGTGGCGGCGTTGTGCTCCTTCTTGGCCGTCTTGCGTGCCGCACGGGCGTCCTTGTGCGCCTTCTTGGCCGACTCGCGGTTGCCCGAGCGCTCCGCCAGGACGGCTATGCGCTGCGCCTCGGCCGCCCGTTCGTCGGCCTCCATGGCCAACCCCGCCATCGCAACCGCTTCGGCGGCGTCGAGCTGGGCGGCCTGGGTGATTGCAACGCGGTCGGCTCCGGCGGCGTCTTCCGCCGCTTCGAATGCGCGCTCTATGTCAAGCAGGGTTCTGTCGACCTCGTCGACGAGCACGTCTTCGACCGCACCTGCATGCTTGCCGTGTTTTCCTCGCGTCATCTTCCCCCTCCGTTCGTACGCAGGAGATGCGTTGTCGTTCCCGGGTTATTCGAACGTCAGGATCTTGTCGAAGCCGGTCATCGAGAACACCTCCATGACGTCGGGCTGCACGCCGCGGAACACCAGCGTGCCACCCGCGGCGGCGTGCTTCTGCATGGCCACGATCACGCGCAGCCCGGCGGACGAAACGAACTCGCACTTTTCCATGTCCACGACGATGTCGTTGATCTCCCTGGCGTACAGTTCGCCGACGTAGTCTTCCAGCTCGGGGGCCGTGTTCGTGTCGAGCCTGCCTTCCAGACCCAGCTCGAAGGGAACCTCGTCCTGGATTACTTCGATCTTCATTGCTTCCGTCCTTCCTTGGGCTCGCGCCCTTCACCCGTCGTTGCCATCCGCAACACAGCTACCACTTCTTGACGATCGACACGATGTTCCTGCCATCAACGCGCTCGTAGGTCATCTTGTCGACGCTTTGCTTGGCCATCAGTATGCCCAAGCCCCCGATAGGCACATCCTCGATGTTGTCGGGAGTCACCGCGTCCGGTTTCTCTAGAGGATTATACGGTATGCCGGTATCGGCGATGTCGATTCGAACCGACGGCGGGTCGGATGCGTAGGTGTAGCTGATGCGCGCCATGCCCGGCCTGCCCTCGGGAGCGTCGGGATACGCGTAGTGCGCCACGTTGACGAACAGCTCCTCGACCGCGATGTCAATCTGGTGCTGCACGCGCAGCGGGCACAGGCGCCGGTCCAGCTCGGTGTGAATGAACTCGTTCACGTGCCTGAGCTCTTTGTCGTCTGCCGGCACCATCATCGAGGCCGTGACCTCGGGAGGCACGCCCACTTCCATCGCCAGGATCGTGATGTCGTCCGACTGCTCGGCGCCCCTCGCATGGCGGGAAACGGCGCGTCGCACCGCCCCGACCAGGGCGCGCGGGTGCTTCATGAAGTGGTCCCGGGCAACCTGCTCCAGGCGCTCTTCGCCGTACAGCTCGCCGTCCACGTTCATGGCCTCGGTCACGCCGTCGGTGTAGAGCAGGAACTGGTCGCCGATCTGGCAATCGAGCTCGAAGGACTGGTAGGGCATGCTGTCGTACAGGCCCAGCGGCAGGCCCGAGTGCTCCCGCACCCATGCCCACGACCCGTTCCTCCACAGCAGCGGCGGGTTGTGCCCGGCATTGACGTAGGACACGTGCCCCGTCGCGTAGTCCAGGATGCCCACCCATGCCGTCACGAACATGCCCGCGTCGTTGCCGTCGCAGAGCTGCCGGTTGGCGTTCTCCACGGCCTCGCCCGGCTCCATGCCGCTCATCAGGTAGTCGCGCAGCTGCGTCTTGGCCTGCATCATGAACAGCGCGGCGGGCACGCCCTTGCCGCTGACGTCGGCGACCACGAAGCCCAGCTTGCCGCCGTTCGTGTCGCTGTCTTCGCCGATCAGGAAGAAGTCGTAGAAGTCGCCGCCCACTTCACGCGCCGCGTCCATGATCGCGTAGATGTCGAAGCGCATGATGCTGGGATAGGGCGGGAAGATGCGCGGCAGGGCCGATTCCTGGATGGCCTTCGCCGTCGCCAGCTCGGCGTCCATGCGCGATTCGGCCTCGTGGATCCAGTCCTGCAGGGCCCCCACCGTGTCGTTGATGCCCTGGGACAGCGAGGCGAACTCGCTCGTGCCTTCCACTTTCAGGCGCGCGTCCAGGTCGCCTTCCGTCACGCGCGCAAGCACCTTGTTCGTCTCGTCGATGCGGCTGACGACCACGCGCTTGAGCAGGCGGGACGTCACCAGGAACACCACCAACAGCAGCACCAGCGCCAGCAGGGTGACCCACAGCATCGTGGAGGCGCGGCTGGCGAAGACCTTGCTCGACGGCAGCATCGCGACCACCGTGGTGGACTCGGACTTCTGGGCGTACAGGTAGGCCAGGTACTCCCCCACGCGCGTGATCGTCAGCTTTTCGCCGTCGCCCGAACCGTCTTTGCCTATCCTAACGGCGTCGAACGCCAGGCGCTCTATGCTGCCGTCTTCCAGACTCGCCTCGACTGCCCGCGCAAACTCGGAATCTGCCAGATCGTCCATCGTCATGCCCGGCCGGAAGTAGTCGTCGTCGTCGCTTTGGACCAGCACGTCTCCCTCGAAGATCAGGTACGTTCCGTCGATCTCCTGCGAATACCCCGACAGCAGGCTTTCGTTGTTCAGCACCTCGAGCAGCAGGTTGATGCTCTCGTCGCTCAGGTTGTCGCCGTCCTTCTTCTCGTTCTTCAGGAAGTCGAGGATCGAGTCCGCACGGCTGTCGGCCGCCTCGAGCTGGCGTGTCAGGTACCCGACTTCGTCGCGCAGGTCCCCTTCGGCGTCTTTGAGGTTGTCGCCCGTGACGAAGCAGAAACCCACGGCCGCCATGCCCATGAACGCCAGCGAGACGACGGTGAGCAGCCATGCGCCGAACAGTGTCGGCGTGCTCATGTGCTGGCGAAGCTCACGCGCCTTGTGCGAGGCGTAGCTTCCCAGCAGGCACGCCGCTGAAGTCAGCAGCACATCCACGAATCCCTGGATCTCGACGCTGCCCAAGCTCGAAGCGGTTACGGCGGCGTTCTTCTGAAGCACATCCATCGATGCGTCTTCGCCATGGATGCCCAGGTACTGGACCATCTCCTCGATCAGGGACACGATGATGGTGAAGACGAAGCCGATGCTGTAGAGCCACCCGACGATGAAGCAGGGAATCACGATGCAGAAGAAGCGCTTCACGCCCGTGGGGTTGTTGCGCAGCGCGAATGCGAACAGGACGCCGTAGAGGAACCCCGAACTGGTCATCAGGACGACGGAGCTCAAAGGCGTGACGAAGACGAGCTCGTAGTAGTCCAGGGGCAGCAGCATGGCATGAGCGAACAGGACCACGCCGGACAACAGGCCGAACAGCGTTCCCAGCCCCGTGCCCAGCAGCAGCGCGGACAGGGCGATGGGTATCAGCAGCACAACGATGTAGGCCTTGTCACCTTCGCCCAGAGGAAGGCTCGCGAACCCCAGCTGCGTGAACGAAAGCGTGATGCTGGCCGCCAACAGCACGAAGAACACCATGGCGCGCATCCTGCCGTCGAAATCCAGCAACAGGCCGCGCCATTTGACGATGGGCTTCTTTTCCTTGGACGCCTTGTTCTTCCTTCTCATGGGCCTGGCCCTTCGGGGTTATCGCACGACGGTGACCACGCCTGCAATGCCGGTAATGTCGAACACGTCCATCACGTCGTCCTGCGGGTAGAGCACCCGCAGCACGCCCCCACGGCGAATCGCGGTCTTGCTCGCCGACATGAGCAGGCGCAGGCCGGCCGAAGACACGTAGTCGACCTGCGACATGTCGATGTCGAAATCGCATGCCTCTTCCGGAATGCTGCTCAAGGTTTCCTCCAGCACGTCGACCGACTGGACCGTGAGCTTGCCTTGAAGCTCCACCACTGCCTTGCTTCCCTGTACGTTGCTCGTTGCTTCCATCGTTTCCTCCCGCGTATGCCTCTACGTAGTGCGCTCGTGCACCTTCTACTTTATACGTCCAGCCTCTGGCGCGCCACGAGCTCGGCAAACAGCCCGTCGCGCTCTATCAGCTCTTCGTACGTGCCCTCTTCGGCTATCTTGCCGTTGTCCACGACCAGGATGCGGTCGCAATGGCGCACCGTCGACAGGCGATGGGCCACCACCACGCGCGTGCACTTGAGTTTCTCGAGCGAGTCGGCCACGTGCCTTTGCGTGACGTTGTCCAGCGCGCTGGTGGCCTCGTCGAACATCAGGATGCCGCGCTTGCCGCACACGGCGCGTGCGATCATCAGGCGCTGGCGCTGGCCGCCCGACACGCCGCCCGAACCTTCGGTGATCAGCGTCTGCATGCCCATCGGCATCTTGCGGATGTCCTCGGCCACGCCGGCGATCTCGGCCGCCTCCCAGGCGTCTTCGAGCGTCGCCTGCGGGGTCGAGATGGTGATGTTCGACGCGATGTCGCCCATGAACAGCTTGCCGTCCTGCATGACCACGCCGATGTGCTGGCGCAGGCTGCGCAGGTCCACGCGCTGCACGTCGTAGGGGCCGTAGAAGACGGTGCCGCGCTCGGGTTTTTCGAACCCCAGCATCAGGCGCATGATGGTGGACTTGCCGCAGCCCGACTTGCCCACCAGGGCCACGTACTCGCCCGGCCTGACCCTGAAGGACAGGTCCTCCACGACGTAGGGCAGCCCTTCGCCGTACCTGAACGACAGGTTCGACACCTCGATGCCGCCGCTGAGCCCCTGCACGGACGGCTTCTCGTAGGAGCACTCCGGAACCGCCTGGAGCACGGGCTCCACCATCTTGAGCATCGGGATCACACGCGCAACCTGGCCCGACGCGGCCGCAAGCGCCATGATGGCGGCCGTGGCCTGGCCGAATGCGACGTTGAACGCCATGTAGTTGTCGTAGGCCACATGCGAGCTGCCGGCCAAAAAGTATATGCCGATGGTGCCCAGCAGCCCGATGACCGTGACCAGCGCAGGCAGGGCGCGCAGCACCGCTGGCCAGTTGTACTGGGCGCGCGCATACGTAGAGTACACGTCGGCCCACTTGGCGAAGGCGCGGTCTTCGGCGCCGGCGAGCTTGACCTTCTGGATGCCGTTGAGCAGTGCGGTGACCATGCCCGAAAGCTTGGCGTTGGCCTCCATGGCCGTCTGCTCGTAGCGCACGGTCATGAACGTCACGACCACCGTAAGCCCGGCCTGGACCAGGATGATGACCAAGGCGGGCAGGGCGAGGACCGGCGCGTAGGCCGAGATCTGGACGATGTAGACGAGCGACAGGACCGCCGTGAGAGCCGAATCCAGCAGCACCGTCGTGATGATGTTGGCTATCAGGGTCATGTTCGCCACACGGCTGCCCAGGTTGCCCGATGCGTATTCCTTGAAAAACGACGTGGGAAGCGACAGCACACGCGCATACGTCGCCGCCTCGACGACCACGTCGAGCTTCACGGACAGCCGGTTCATGACGAACGAGCGCGCCACGCCGATGAGCGTGCTGGAGATGGCCACGCCCAGCAACAGGGCGGCCACCGGCAGCACGAGCTTGGCCTGGCCAGATGGGATCACCACGCCGTAGGCGATCTTGTTGGCCCAGGCGGGCAGCAGCCCGATGAACGTGACCACCAGCGACGCCATCAGCACCAGCAGGTAGTCGCCCTGGTTGAAGATCCTCAGGATGAACGACGCGAGGTCGCGCACCGTCAGCGAGCGAGGCGGCAGCGGCATGTAGAACAGCGTGGCTTCCTTGGCGATGCGCTTGGCAACCTGCGCATCCACCTTCACCTTGCGGCCCGTTCCCGGCTCCAGGTAGCAGTACCCGCTCAGGCCCCGCGGCAGCAGGGCGATGGGCTCGCCTGTGTCCAGCTGCCCGAGCATGGCGCCGAAGGCCTGCTTGTACCAGTCCTGTTCCAGGCGCACCGTGCGGTACATCGTGCCGGACGGGCTGCACAGCCACCTGATCCGCTCCAGGGGCTCGGTCACTTCGTCGGGCACATGGCCGGGCTCGACCTTGAGGTACTTCAGGCACGACTTCACCGCGCCGTCGGTTTGCTCGACGTCGTCGATCGTGAACGTCAGCGGCACATGGCCCTCGCTCACGCTTGTCGCCAGGTTGGCGTAGGCGCGCTCGACGGCGGCTACGTCCAGCTTGGCGCGGGTGTCGATCTGAGACTCGAACCAGCCCATGCTAATCGCTCCTCACAAGCTCTGCATAGGCGCCATCGAGTGCGAGCAGCTCGTCATGCGTGCCGCGCTCCACCACCTTGCCGTCGTCGAGCACGACGATCTCGTCGCAGTCGCGCATCGTGGACAGGCGGTGCGCCACGACGATGCATGTGATGCCGCGGTCGCGGATGCGGCTGATGACCTCGGCCTCGGTTTGTGCGTCGAGCGCGCTCGTGGCCTCGTCCAAGATGACGATGGTGGGGTCCTGCGACAGCACGCGCGCGATTTCGATGCGCTGCAGCTGGCCGCCGCTGAAGTTGCTGCCGCCCGGCAGGATGGGCGACGAGTAGGCTCCCTCGCGCTCCAGGATCAGATCGTGGATGCCGGCATCGCGGCACGCCATGATGACCTCGTAGTCTTCGATGCTGTTGTCCCACAGCTTCACGTTGTCGCGGACCGTGTCGTCGAAGGTGACGATCTCCTGGTCCACGACGGCCAACGAGCCGCGCAGCACGGACCGGGGAATCTCCTTCAAGGGCGTGCCGTCGATCTTGATTTCGCCCGACCAGGGCTCGTACAGGCCCGAGATCAGCTTGGCCAGCGTCGATTTTCCGCTGCCCGAACCGCCGACCAGCGCCACCCATTCGCCGGGCTCCACATGCAGGTCGAACCCTTCGATCAGCGGTGCCTCCAGCGGCGAGTAGCCGAACGACACGTCGTGCATGTCGATTTCGCCCTTGAGCTTCTCGCGCCCTTCGCTCGTGCGCACGCCCACGGTGTCCACCAGGTCTTCCGGCACGTCGACTTCGTAGTTCATCACGTCTTCGACGCGCTCCATCTGCGTCTGCATCTCCTGCACCGTCTGGCCCAGGTTGATGACCTGCGCCACCGGCATCATGAACGCCGTCAAGTACCCGGTGAACACCAGCAGCATGCCGGGCGTGAACGCGCCTTCGACCACCAGCCAGATGCCCAGCACGAGCACGGCGATGTCGGCCAAGGACACCATGATGGTGGGAATCGAGCCCAGGTACAGGTTCAGGCGGACCGTGTTCGTCTCCGCCTCGTTCACCGCAGCCTGGTAGCCCGCCCAGCGGCCGAAGAAGCCGTTTTCGGCGCCCGAGGCCTTGATGGTCTCGATCATCTCGATGCCGCTGATGGTGCTGGCGTAGAGCTTGCCGGCGTTGGTGGCGGTCATGCGCGAGAGGTTGATGCGCTTGTTCGAGATGTAGCGCGCCAGAAACGCGTTGACGACGACCGTGAGCACGCCCACTGCCGTGAGCAGCACGCTGTACTGCAGCATGATCACCAGGTACAAAACGAGCATGACCCCGTTGATGAGCACCGGGGCGAGCTGGCCCACCATCGCGAACGCGATCGTTTCGTTGGTGGCCTGGCGCTGCTGCAGATCGCCCACCATGCGCTGGGCGAAGAAGCCCACCGGCAGGTGCAGCAGATGGCGCATGAAGCGCGACGACGACACCACGGCGATCTTGCCCTGGATGCGCACCAGATACACGGCGTTCAGAACCGACACGATGCCCATGACCAGGGCAAGCACCAGCATCAACGATGTCAGGGGCACCAGCCATTCGGTGTCCTGGGTTATCAGGATGCGGTCCATGAACACCCTGCCCAACGACGTGTTCACGATGGTCAGAAACGACGTGATCGCAGCCGTGAGCATGACGAAGGCCAGGGCGCCGCCCAAACCTTCCAGGCGCTTTCTGGCATAACCGATGGTGTCGGGCTTCTTGCCACCCTCGACGAAGGCGTCGGTCTTCTCGAACACGAGCGCCACGCCGGTGAACGATTCCTCGAACTCCTCCATCGACACCTTCACCTGACCGCGCGCAGGATCGTTCAACACGGCATGGTTGCCCTTGAACCCGGCGAGCACGACGAAGTGGTTGAAGTTCCAGAAGAGCACGCAGGGAAACGACCCCTTTTTGCGCAGGGCCTGGGCGGAAAACGTCATGCCCTTGGCTTGCAGCCCGTAGCTGCGCGCCGCCTTAAGTATGTTGGTGGCCTTCGAGCCGTCGCGCGACACGCCGCATTCGGCGCGGATCTTTTCCAGCGGCTCCCAGCGGCCGTAGTACGCCAAGATCATGGTGAGGCAGGCGGCGCCGCATTCGAGCGCCTCCATCTGCATAACCTGGGGGACTTTGGCCACTTTGCCGGACATTTACTGCTTGTCTCCGAAAACCAGGCTGATGGGAGCGATGCTTTCAACGGTGATCGTGACGGGAAGCGGGCGCTTTTCGTACAGCTCGCTTGCATCGCCCTCGAATTCCACGCGGTAGCCCCAGTCGCCGGGGATCAGGCTGCTCAGCAGGTAGTCGCTCTGCAGCGCCTTGTCCACTTCGCCGCGCGACATCGGGATCTCGTCGATGCTCTTCACCTTCATCCTGGTGCCGTCCACGTTGGCCACGTCGCCCACGTGCAGCTTCGTGACGTCGTCGGTGCTCACGAAGCACTCGACCGTGCCGTTCTGGTACACGCCCGTGGCGGCCACGCTGGATGCCACCGAGCCGAAGATGCCCCAGGCCAGAAGGCCGAGCACCAGGGCGAGGCACGCGCCCAGCACTACCCACACGCTGGGGTTTGTCACCCGGATGAACTTGTCCAGGTCGTCGGGGCTGCGCAGCTTTTCGGTGGCCTTCTTGTTGAAGATCACCGGGGCCGAGTCTGCCATGATTAGCCCCTCTCTGCTACGACACGCATCTTCGCAAGCGCCTTGGACAGCTTCGTGGCCACTGTCGAGGCGTTCATCCCCAGCTCCTGGGAGATGTCGGTGTTGCGCTTCCCTTCACGGTACTTCATCACGACGAGCTTCCGCTCTTCGGGCGACAGCACGCTGAGCAGGTAGTCGACGTACGCGCGCTCTTCGATTTCCGCCTGCTCTCCTGACACGGCCATGCGCGCTTCGGACACGTCTTCGATGTTGTAGGTGGTCTTGGCCTTGCGGTAGTACGAGTTCATGCAGTTGGTGGCGATCGACGTCACCCACGTCGAGAACTTCGCGCGCGTGGGATCGAAGGTGCGAAACGCACGTGCCGCCAGCAAAAACGCTTCGGCCACGACGTCTTCTGCCGCATCGGCGTTGTCCATGCGGTAGCGGACGTAGTTGTAGACAAGGCTGTAGCTGTCCAGGTAGAGCCGCTCGAATTCCCGGCTCAGGTCCTGGTTGTCTTCGCTGACGGAAGACGTGTGGTGTATGTCAACTCTCATGGTGATAACAACAAGCCTTTACGTAGGACAAACATGCTGTGAAGCAATATGGCACACACACCGCAACAGAACCGTCTCTGCAGTTGGCGAAACGCGATAATTTTTTCAGGGCGGCTGCAGGCGGCCCTGGGTGGCGAACAGCGCTAGGCCAGAAGCGACGCCTTGGTGGCTTCAGCCCAGGAGTACTGGCTCATGTACTCGCCGCGCCACCGGTTGATGGCCAGCGGGTCGCCGGCCAGGTAGTCGTAGTAGTCGCATGCCAGGCAGTCGGCGTCGATGCCCAGTTCCCCGTAGCGCTTGATCAGGGCGCGCGACATCCCGCAAGCCGACAGCGCGTGCTTCAAATCGGACACGAGCGTGCGCAGATACGAGCTGCTCACCTGGGCTTGCGTGGAATCCTCCCACAGGGCCGCCTCGATTTCGCGCAGGCTCACCACGGCGCCCTGCCTGTCGACCAAATACGCCAGCACCTCCTTGGTCTTGGCGCGCTCGAAGTCCAGGGGCTTGCCGTCGTAGAACACCTCGAAGTCCCCGAAGCAGTGCACCACCAGCTTGTCGCTGGGCGCGGGGCGGGCGGGGTCGAAGCGCAGGTTTTCCAGCTCGGCTGCCACCGCATCGGCCGTGATGGGCTTCATCAGGTAGCCCGAGCTGTGCAGCATGAAGGCCTCGGACATGAACTCGCCGTAGCCGGTGGCGAACACGATGTTCACGCGGGGGTTCAGCCGCTTCAGGTCGCGCGCCAGCTCGATGCCGTTCTTCACGGGCATGTCGATGTCCAGAAACGCCACGTCGAACGATGCGCTGTCGGGGTGTCCCAGAGCTTCTTCGGCGCTCGAACACGCGACCACATCGGCCTCGGGGGCCGCCTGGCCGATGGAGCGCACGAGCACTTTGAGCGGCATCGACTTGTCGTCGACTGCGAGAATTCTCATTGGTTGTCCTTCTTCGGGATGTGCATGATCGCGGTGGTGCCCTTGCCGGGCTCGCTGAATACCTCGAGGGTGCCGCCGCACATGGCTTCCAGCCTGTCACGCGTGTTGGCAAGCCCCGTGTGCTGGCTTTCGTCGAAGTCGACCTGCGTGTCGAACCCCACGCCATCGTCGACCACCGACACCGTGTACTCGCCGGGCATCTCGCGCGTGCGCACCACCAGCGACCCGCCCTGGCTGCGCTCTCCCAGCCCGTGCTTCACCGCGTTTTCCGCCAGCGTGCGCACCGACAGCGCCGGCACGGCGAACCCGGTGGCCTGCACGTCGAACTCGTAGCGCAGGCGGCTTTCGTCCGACATCTGCTCCAGTTCCAGGTAGGTGTCCACGTAGTCGATTTCGGCTTCGATGGGGATGGGTTCGGTGCGCTTGAGCGACGCCAGGTTCATGCGCAGCAGGTGCGAAAACGACGCGATGGCACTCTTGGCCTGCTCCATGTTCTCGTCGCACAGGCCGTAGATGGTGTCGAGCGTGTTGAACAGGAAGTGCGGCTGGATCTGCGAGGACAGCAGGGCCAGGCGGCTTTCGGACACCTCGACCTGCGTGCGGGCCAGCGCTTCGGCCTGCTCCACCGTGGCGCGCGCCGTCTGGGCCTGGGTTTCCATGAACAGCACCACCAGCCCGGTGACCGTTGCGACGACCATGAAGTTCGGGCCGTAGACGAAGGCCTGGATCGCCGCGGCCGCTGCGGGGGCGATGATGTAGAACAGCAGGCAGGCGACCGAGCCCGCTTCCAGGCTGCGCCGCTCGCGCAGCACCAGCGCCAGGTTGACCGCGCTCACCAGCACGGCATACGCGCTCGAAACCCAGTACCAGGGGCTGCGCACGTAGACGTTTCCTTCGTCGATGGAGTAGAACAGGCCGCCCAGCGTGCACAGGACCATGACCACGGTCAGCGCCGCCACGATCTTGCTCCACAGGTAGTAGCTGCGCCCGCTGGATTCTTCCAGCCGCACGCACAGGTAGTGGGAAAACAGCGCCGCCAGCACGAACGAGCCGGCGAAGGTCGCGAAGTTGCCCACATGCGTCATCGTCCAGGCCAGCGAACCCGCGACGCCGCGGTACAGGCCCGCCAGCGCGTCGCCGCCCGCGGACACCAGCGCCGCGGAAAACATCAGGGCCAGCAGCCCGCGACGTCGACCCACCGGATGGGCGAAGAGCATGATCGACACGGCCCCGACGAGGCAGAAGGCCACGCCCCAGAGCTCGATTGCCACGTTCAGTTCTCTAACGCCGAACAAAGTGCGCCTTTCCTGTTTCGCCCGGCTCGCCTGTGCTTGCCGGGTTTCGGCGCCGCATGCAAAACCCGAGGCGCCGGGTTGTCCGCTTTGACTAGAACACGCGCGCCATGCGCTGCAGTGCCTCTTCGACCTTCGCCTGGGGCAGGGCGACGTTCGCCCGCAGGTGGCACGGACCGTTGAACATCCGGCCGTCCTGGATGGCCACGCCCGCATCCCACAGCTCGTGCTCGAGCTCGTCGAGGCTCTTGCCGTGCGCCTGGCACCATTCCGTGCAGTCGATGAACACCACGTAGGTGGCTTCCGGGCGGTAGGCTTCCAGACCCTCCGTCCTGTCCACGAAATCGCACAGCAAATCCAGGTTGCCCTGCACCGTCTGGCGCATCTGGTCCACCCACTCCGACCCCTCGTCGGTGTAGGCCCCGATGAGCGCATGCATCGACAGCACGTTCTGCTCGTTGTAGCACGACGATTCCGCCTGCTCCAGGAACTTCTCGCGCAGCCCTTCGTCGAACACCAGGCTGTAGCTGCCCTGCAGGCCCGCCAGGTTGAACGTCTTCGACACCGAACTCATCGTGATGGTCCTGGCGCGCGCGTCGTCGCTCACCGTGTGGAACGGGATGAATTCGGTGCCGCGCAGGGTGAAGTCCGCCCAGATCTCGTCGGCGATGACGGTGACGCCATGTTCGGCGTACACGTCCGCGGCCTTCTCGAGCTCCCAGCGCTCCCACGTGCGCCCCGTGGGGTTGTGCGGTGAGCAGAAAATGGCCACCCTGATGTTGTTGCGTTCGATGCGCTGCGCCATGTCCTCGTAGTCCATGCGCCACACGCCGTCGCCGTCGCGCACAAGCGGGCTGTATTCCGGCACGCGCTTGCAGGTGCGCAGCGTGTTCTTGAAGCCGATGTAGGTGGGGCTGTGCACCAGGATGGGTTCGCCCGGCTCGGTGAACGCGTACAGGGCCGAAGCCACGCCGCCCAGCACGCCGTTGTGGTAGCCGATGTGCTCGTCTTCGATGCCGGTAACGCCATGGCGCTTCTTGTACCAGAACTTGATGGCGTCGTAGTAGGCCCGCGGTGCGTCGAAGTACCCGAAGGCGGGGTGCTCGGCTCGCGCGACGATGCTGCGCACCACGCACGGCGCCGTGGGGTAGTTCATGTCGGCGATCCACATCGGGATGGGGTCGATGCCGGGCAAGGGGGCGCCGGGAGCGTATCCCTTGCCCGTGCCCAACGAATCGATCGACAGCGCGTCGCGCCCTGCCCGATCGAGCATGGTTTCGAAATCGAAGGTCATGCGAACCCCTCCCCGTTGAAGACCTGGTGGCTTGAAGCCGCATCACATAGTGTGACAGAGCCGCGGTGCTCTGTCACCAAGGCCTATCAAAACCCCAGGGTCCGCCCAGGCGCGACCCCGTGGCAGAGCGGCCCAGGTTTTCTTGGCTCGTGCATGCCCCCTCAGGGAAAATCCGGGTCGTTCTGCCATGAAAACGCACGCCGTGCACGTCGTTTGGGCTCGAGTGGCACGAAAACGCACGGTATGCACGCGCCGGAACCGCCAAACACGTGCATACCGCATGATTCCATGCCAGAACGGCCCGGGTTTTCCCTGAGCGACCCACCTGCCCCGAGTGATTCCGCCCCACAAAAGGGCGCGCCCGCTCCGAAGAGCGGGCGCTCGAAACACGCTGCGCAACGATGGGATGCTGCGCAGAAGACGTCTACCTCGTTGCGTCCTCGAATGCCTTGAGGACACCGTCGTCGAGGGCTGCCGTGCCGCCGAAGACGTAGCCGGTGGCGATCTGGTCCTTGTTCTCCTTCACCAGCAGGGTGTTCTGGTGACCCGTGGTGTCGTTGCCTGCGAGCACCAGCACGGCGTCGTTCTTGCCGCACAGCGGGCCGCCGGTGAGGGCGTCGTAGAAGTCGTTGATGGTCGCAACGCCCATGTGGTTGATGCGCATGCTGTTCTCGAGCCCGTACTGGGCGAACCTGAAGCTGGTGATGTAGGCATCGTCACCCCACTTGCGCAGCGCGTCCTTCACGCCCGCCTGGGACTTCAGGATGCCTTCGGTGGTGGTCTGGACGACGGCGGGGCCGCCCACGATCACGGCAGTGTCGTAGCCGCGCGCCTTGATGGCGGCGATGGTGTCCTTGCTCAGGTTGCCTTCCGCGTCGGTCAGGTAGATCGGCGTGGTCTTGTCGTAGGCGAAGGGGCTGGCAGCCAGTGCGTCATGGTAGGTCTTCGACGTGGCCACCAGGCACATGCTACTGTGCGAGACGCTTTCCTTGGCGTTGGCGATGGCCACCGCGGTCTTCTGGGCGTCGTCGCCCCAGTAGCGCTCGACCTTCTTGCTGCCGATCAGGCAACCCCTGATGGCCTCTTTCACGCTGTCGTTGACAGCTGCGGTGCCGCCCACGATGTAGGCCTCCTGGGCCTGCAGGTCCCTGATGAGCTGGGCGGTGGTGGGATGGAGGCTGTCGGCGAACGTGATCAGGATGGGCGCGTCGTACAGGCCGGCCAGGCTGCTGGCGGCCAGCGCGTCATGGTAGCTGCTGAACGTGGCGACGATGACGCGGTCGGAATGCGTCCAGCCCTCGCGCACGTTCAGATCCATCGTTCCGAATGCGTCGGCGCCGCCCAGGCGCTTGAACACGTTCGAAGCGGCCGCGATGGAGTTCGCATCGACGACCACGCGTGCGGACTGCGCTTCGGGCATCTGGGGCAGCTTGGCCTTGATGACGAAGGGGCTGTTCAGGGTCTTGACCGTAGCACGGAAGAACGCGTAGCCCCCCGTGGCCGGCTGCTGCTTGGGAGCCACCGAACCGTCTTCGTTCATGATGGTGAGGTCGAAGTCCTTGCTTGCGTCGGTGACGAACAGGTCGACCTTGAACGTGCCGTCGGTGTCCTTGAAGATCGACACTGTCTTGCTCAGGTAACCCGCCGTTTCGATCATCGAGGCCTCGTCGTTGGCCATCTTCTTGAACGAGACGGTGGCGGAATAGGTCTTGCCGGCTTCGACCTTTTCGTCGGCCGTGGCCGCGTGGGCCGTGCCGGCGAAGCCGAACGTGACGGCAAGGGCGACCAGCAGCGCAGCGGCGATCAGGGCCACCCGGGAACGAGCAGGGTTCATGCCAATTGACTTCATGGGAATCCTTTCTAAACAAGCTCGACGGTGTTGTTGCCCGATTCTACCACGCCAGGGAACCGGAGACGACAAAAGGGCAGGCCTTGTGCCAACCCGGACGGTGTGGGGTTGGCGAAAGACCCGCCCTTTTGACCAACCCCCGCCGGCTGGCAGGGGCTGTCGGTGCGAATTTAGTCTTCGACGATCTCGGTGATCGCGCCCATCGGGCACTCTTCCAGGCAATCGCCGCACGCGATGCAGGAATCCTCGTTCTGGACCTCGGCGACGCCGCCGGCAACCTCGAGCACTTCCTGAGGGCATGCGTCAACGCAAATACCGCAACCTACGCAATCATCGGCTTCGATAATGGGATGGGACATATCTGCTCCTTTTTAATCCTGTGGCGCGTGGTTGCGCCGCTTCACCTCGATGGGCAAGATACCACGCGTTTCGCATATTGCAAGCATCAATCTGCAAAAAACCGTGCGCGGTGCCAAATCGTCACCCGCGAAGGCGAAAGTGGGGGTGGGAGCGGCGGTTGGGGCGCGAACGGGCGGGGCACGGGTATGGGCCCGGCTCACGGGGATGGGGCCTGCGCGGTCGAGATGCTAGCAGATGCGGGGGAGCTGCTCGCCCACCAGCATGTCCAGCACGCGGGTGCTGCCAAACGGCGTGAGCACGGTCACGCGGGGGTCGCGCCCGGCGCCGGCTTCGCCCACCCGCCCGATGATGGCGGCGTCGGCCCCATAGCGGTTCGCCCGCATCGCCTGCAGCGCCGCATCGGCCTGCTCGGCCGGCACGACGCAGACCATCTTACCTTCGTTGGCCACCTGCAGCACGTCGTATCCCAGCAGCTCGCACGCGCCGCGCACGACGTCGCGCACGGGGACGGCCTGCTCTTCCACCTGGATGTCCACCTGCGATTGCGCGGCCAGTTCGTTGAGCGCCGAGGCAAGGCCGCCGCGCGTGGGGTCGCGGAAGCACCGGGTGGCAGGCGCCGCCTTCAGCACGTCCTGGACCAGGTGGTTCAAGGGCGCCGCGTCGCTTTGCACGTCGGCGGAAAACGACAGGCCCTCGCGACAGGCCATGATGGCGATGCCGTGATCGCCCAGCGTGCCGGACAGCAGCACCGCATCGCCCGGCTGGCAGAGCTGCCCGCCCAGGTTGCGCTCGGGCGGCAGGTAGCCGATGCCCGTCGTGTTGATGTAGATGCCGTCGACCGCGCCCTTGTTCACGACCTTGGTGTCGCCAGTGACGATGGCGACGCCGGCCTCGCGCGCCGTTTCGGCCATATGCGCGCAGATGGCGCGCAACTCTTCGATGGGCAGGCCCTCCTCCAGGATGAACCCGCAAGACAGGTAGGCGGGAACGGCCCCGGACGTGGCCACGTCGTTGACGGTGCCGCACACGGCCAGGTGACCGATGTCGCCTCCGGGGAAG